>JANOKV010000244.1:0-7154 GCA_031419415.1 Hyphomicrobiales bacterium
TGTTATTATCCTCTCCGGGACGGTGACCCATCCGCAGCTCTCGACTGCTTTGATGCAGACCGTGCGCGACGTGCCCGGTGTTGTCGACGTGGAGAGCCGGGTCGTGACCGTTCAGGCTTACGCTTTTCACTGAGCGGCGCCTGAGCCCAGGAGGGCGCGCTCGGCACGTCCTTATCAAGCCTCCCGATACCTGATCCGCAACGACGTCGCGCTCACCCGCTCGGGGATCGAGATGAGTGCTGAGCGGTGGGGGTTGTCGAAATGCTCGACCATGCGGATGAGGCGGGCGTTTTGGTGGAGATCCTGGAACGTCATGGGCATGCCGAATTCGGGCGCATTGAGGGCGAAACAATTTTTAAAAACGACATCGGAGCACTTTGGCAACGGATAGCGCCGCTTCGTGATGGGTTCAGATGGACGTTCGTGCACCCACTCGGCCGTCGAACCGACTGGTTCGATATTCCCGGGCGCCCTGGCTTTGAAGGCTGTGAAGTGACCGGTTCTCTGGTTTGTGAGGATGAAATGAGCATCGCCGGGGCAAGGCGCCTCGATGATGATCATCGCCATTAGCTCGTCGCCGGCACATATTTCGAAATCCGGAATTCGGTTCGGAACATGATGCGGACGACTGTCCTTGACCCACCACTGCCACCAGGCATCGAATTTTATGATGGGCACGCCGTTCACTGTTTCCACGTTCTGACTGGTGCCAATCTGCGGCAGCGAATTATAAGGACGGTTGCCCCCTATACCGATCCACGTCGATGATCGAAACTCCGCTGTTGCGATATCGACTCCGCTCGGAACCACCGTTGGCCGCTCTGGTCTCGGAACCGTCCATGATCCCGCAACAATCGTGAAGCGGTTGGGCCGCGGTATCGGCGTGATGTGGGCACCGGACCAGTTCCGGCTGTTTTCGCGATGATCAAACCGTGCTCGCGGGGTCGGCAGTTGCCAGACGTCTGCTGGCTCGCCCTCTCGAGGACCGGGGTAGCTAACGAATTTGCGAGCTACCCCGGAAGGAGCGGGGCCGACCATCTCCCGCCAGAATTTGAGATATCGCGGCTCTAGAGCTGCATACCAGCGCTCGGGGAGACCATATTCGGCGAGTTGCCGGTCAGTTTCCTGCAGAGGGTCGAAACCGGTTGGCGGCAACTCGAAAGGGTAAACGGCGCGGAGAATCTCCGCAGGATCGCCTCGCAAAGTCATGGGATGACCTCCTCCAAGACCGTCAAATCCACTCGGCGGCTGCTTTTTCTAAAGCAAGTGTGAACCTCGACTTGGTACTCGAGGGTGCTGGCGGCATTTGTGTTTCGTCAGTAAGAATCTTGAAGATCTCTCCCGCCAAATACTTTCCGGCGTCACTATCGCTCTTGTAGTGAAGTCCGGCTATCTCGCGGTTTCGAGCGATTCGCCCTGCCAGTGTATCGAGCACCATCCCGATCTTGTCCCGGTCGATCTTTTCTGCCGGTGTCGACTGGGGCAGCATTGCTCTGGCGCATGTTGCCAACAGATGCGCCTGCGTCGAATGCCCACTCGGATACGAAGCGTGACCCGGCACCTGTAGCGGTGGCAGCAACGCCGGGCAGATGTGCGAGGGACGAGGCCGATCGAACTTGTCTTTAAAATACATGCTGGTCATCGTGCAGACAGGATTGGCGATCGCGAAGACGAGAAATGTTGCAGGATGGGAAACTGGCGTAGCACCCATCAATCCAGCGAAATAGCTCGTGAACTCGTCGCACTGCGCAAATATTTCTCCAAGCGCGTCAGGTCGCTCATCCAGAGCCATTACGCGAAGTTTTCCGATCTCCAACTCCGTTTCAGGCCTGTTTGGATGGGCAGGCACTTGTATGTTTCTCCAGGCTGTCTTTGCGTAGTCGCCGATTGTGAGCCAGGCAGCGTAATTCGAAACCCAATTGCGCGACCCGAAACTTTTGCGAGCCAACAACTGCTTTGCGACGTCGGGTTCGGTTACGAAGGGTAAATCAACTCGATCCGCGAACGTCCAACTTCCACCGGCGCGACCCACGTTACCAGCGTTGCCATCATTACCATCGTTGCCGTCATTACCATCATTGCCATCGTTTCCGTCATTGCCAGCCATCTGATCCTCCTTCGATATTAGTGTTTGACAACACGATCGGTTACTTCGGAAGTCCTGCCATTCTCAGCAACTCGTACAGATGATCTCTCATCGATCCCTGCAGCGGTGTGCGTTCGACCCAAACTGACAATGAAAATCCAGGTTCGACGAATTCGTGATAACTGGTAATCTTGCGGGCGTCTTCGATCTTGCCGAGCGCGATTCTAGTCGCCGCCAAAATGCGGAGGTTCGAGGTCAAATTTTTATTTCCGCTGAAAGAGCGTTCAGCCCATTTCTCGCCGTCCAGATAGTTTCCGTTTATAAAGTGTGCTTGCGATAATATGTGTTGAGCAAAATAAAGTCGGGAGTCCAACGGCGACAATTTCAGTCCTATTTCTGCTCGTCTGACAGCCTCCGGACCGTCTCCTAGATAGCCATAGGTGGCACTCCCGAATGTCCAAGCTAAATCCGAGTTCGGGGTCGCCGCCAAAGCACGCTCGAAACTATTTAATGCCGAATCGTAGTTCTTATGCAGGAAAGACTGTACGTGCCCGTGGATCGAAAGCGCCATGCTGTCGATTGGATCACAGTGGATCGCCTGTTCGGCCAACCTAGATGCTTCTTCCGCGTCACCTTGTGGGTTGTTCGCCCAGCCTTGACCAACGCGAATTGAGTGCCACCGCGCGGCGTAAGAAAATGCCGGCGCATACCCCGCATCCACCACCATCGCCCGCTGCAACAGCCCGCGCGCCCGCGAAAAGCTCGCATAGTCAAAGCGATAAAGCAGCTCCAACGCTTGCAGCACCAGATCATAGGCCGTCATGTTCTGTGGGTGCTTTTTCATGACCCGCCTCAATTCGCTTTCGCGCACGCGCGGCGCGATCGCCTTGACGACGTGAGCGGAGATGCGGTCCTGGAGCTCGAAAATGTCCTCGAAACTGCCGTTGTACTGATCCGTGGTGACAGTTGCGGCGGTTTCGGTATCCAGCAACTCCGTCCCGATCCGGACGCGGTTGCCGATCTTCTGGGCGCTCCCATAGAGCAGATACCGCACGCCGAGCGCTTGGCCGATGGCGCGGGTGTCGATGTCGCCGCCGCCGAAGCCCAGCGTCGAGCCGCGCGCGATGACGAACAGGTCCTTCAGGGCGGCCAGCGAGTGGATGATGTTGTCGACGATGCCGTCTGCGAAATAGCTGTCCTCGGCAACCATCAGACGCCGGAACGGCAGCACGGCAATCGTTGGTCGTCCCTCGCTGCCGGGCTCGGCCTCGCCGAGCGAAGTGGTCGGAGCATCGGTGAAGCGGAGGCTCAGCACGCGCACCGGATGCTCGCGATTTCGCAGGTACATCTGCCCGAGGTCGACCGCCTGCATGCCGAGCGTGCCGCCGACCGCTTCCGAAACAAGCCCCGAAACGACGATGCCGTAGGGCTCAGCGTGGGTCTGTAGGCGCGCGGCGACGTTGACGCCATCGCCGTAGACGTCGTGGTCCTCGACGATGACGTCGGCGACATTGATACCCATGCGGAAGGCGATGCGTCTGTTGGGCGCGACCTCCGCCTCGGCCGCCATGACCGCCCGCTGCATCTCCATGGCGGCGCCCATGGCGGCCGGCGCATCCGCGAACATGGCGAGGAAGCCGTCGCCCGTGTTCTTGATCAGCCGGCCGTGGTGGCGCTCGATGGTCGGCAGCACCAGCGTGGAACGCACGTGCATCAGACGGGCGTGGGTGCCGGCCTCGTCGGCCTCCATCAGGCGGGTGTAGCCAACCACATCTGCCGCCACGATCGCCGCCGCGCGGCGTTCGCCCGGTTGCGGGGCCGGCATCGGTTCACGATCGCCGCCGTTGGTCTCCACTGTGACACCACCTGAACCAGAAATCCAAACCGGTTCAAGCAGTATAGGTCGAAGGTTCGCAGGGTCAAAGCGGCGGGTCTTCGAGAGTGGCGGGCGTTGGGTGCTACTCCCCCGCGACACACCCGGGGCACGCCGAAGGCGGCGCGTCGCGCACGTGGCCGGCCGGGGCTCCTTCGGCCGGGGAAACGTGCAGACTATTTCGACGTTCGATGACATCGCGATCGGTCTCGACGTGAGCTTTGGGCGATAGGGGCCACGTTAGGGCGGCTGTGCGCTGGCCGCTGTGCTGTGCAGCACACCCCGGCGCGCGTCCTGTGCCCTACAGCACTGCGGCTGGCCGCCCAGCGATCTAGGTTGCCACTCAGAGCACGGCGGCATGGTGCCAGTCGTGTCTAATCGAGGAGGTCCATTATGAACGCGCTCAAATTGTTCACGTGCACCGCCCTTCTGGTCGCGTCTCTCGGTGGTGGGGGCAACGCCAAGACGATCTGGGAAGAGATCAACGACACAGCCCCACTGCAGACGATCTTCGAGGATTTGCGGGCAACCGCGCCCCTGCAGCCGGTGTTCGATGATCTCAGGGATAGCGCCCCGGTGCGGGTGGAGAACCCGTCTCCCAAGGTCGACAAGCCCTGATTGCCCGTCGGTCCATTAATCGCATGACTGGAGGGGACCGGCCCGCCCGGCCCCCTCCACACCCTGAAAGACCATGTCGAAAAAGGGATGGGTAATGACCACGATAGCGCTCTCCGCCATGCCTGGAACGGTTGATCGTAGCTTTGCGACTGGGCTCGCAAAAGCGCTCGGCCTCGAACTCGTCGACCTGCGCCCCTCGGAAATCGACATCGTCCGCCGCTGCGATTCCCCAACGGGCCTGGCCCAGCGCTGGATTGGGGGGCACCGATTCTCGAAGGCGAACCTGGCACATCGAGGGTTGACCAGACGCTTGGAGGGGGAAATTCGCGAGATTGTGGGACAGGGCAATGTTTTGATCGTGAGCTGGAGCGCCAGTGTCGTGCTTCGCGACACCTCTCCCGTAGCGCGCGTCGCGATAACGGGGCCCCGGGCACTGCGAGAACGCAATGTTTCGGCGAGCCTGCACTTTGCCGAAGTTCAAACCGCCACTTTCGAAGTCGCAAGCGAAGACGCTTTGATTACGCGCTTCATCTGGCAGACGTTCGGCGTCGACTGGCAGGATTGCTCGCTCTACGATCTCGTCATCGATGCGGGCGGGCAAGCCGAAAATCATGTTGCCGAGTCGCTCCGCACGCTGCTTGCAGCAGCTCGATTTCGTCCGCCCGAGGCAAACACCATCCGCGCCCGTCCCCTCCCCGTTGGCCACGCGCAAGAGATGCGTCCTGAGGAGGGTGAATGCTATCGCAATTGAAATGTTATCATCGACAAGGACATCGTTTCTCTCTGCGGGGTCGGTTCGCACGAGGATGCAGTAGCGAAGGTCGAGAAGCGCATGCACGGGTGCTGCGACAAGCAGAACCGTACCGATCCATTCTTGACGGGTACGTGAGGGGTGACCGTTGAGTTTGCGACTATCAGTGACCCCTACTGGGCCCGTGCTCGGCCAGACAACTGAGCTGAGGCTCATCGAGAATGACCACGGTGCTCCCATCCATCTCGATTAGTCCGAGTTCCTTCAATCGAGTGAGCTGCCGACTGACATTGGGCCGCGACAAGCCGATATAATTCCCCAATTCCGCCTGTGACAATCTCATGTTGATCCGAACCCGGCCTTTCAGCTGGGTGCCGTGTTGCAGCGCCAATCGCAGCAGGCCGCGAGCGAGTCGGCCCTGCATCTCATGCGCACCATCCTCGATGAGCGCTGTTGCCGTACGCAATCGTTCGCAGAGCACTTGCAGAAGTTCCGAAGTCGCGTCCGGGTTCGATGCGAGGATTTCCAGAAGGCTCTCGCGATAGATGACGAACACCTCGCTGTTATCGATCGCCGTGACGGTCGCCGTGCGCTCCCGACCATCGAGTGCTGCGATCTCACCCACGAGGTCTCCCGCCGACAGGAAATTGAGCCCGATTTCTCGCCCGTCCAACGAAGTATTCGAGACTTTGACGCCGCCCGATAAAATCAGCATGGCACTATCGCCGGGGTCACCCCGCCAACACAGCACCTCGCTTTTTCGAACCTGCCGCCACTGCCCGCGCCGCACGAGCCGCTCGAGCGCCGGTTCGGGTAGGCTGCCGAGAAGTGCACTTTTTCGGAGCAATGAAAGCACACGCGTATCGATGGATTCACTAATGCTCATGACACTACCGTGACCGTTGTCGATGCCAACGAGCAGCTATCATTGCAGAGGGGCCAAGACCTCGCAAATCAATTGATCTGCCGTCCAGAGACCCCGCCATGGCCACGCTTTAGAGCACAGCGGCTATTGTGACGGCTGAACATCCGAAGGGCATGGGAAGCAGTCGAGACGCAGCGGACGATTTACATGCGGAGGCATTTTCGAGCATCGCGCACTCCAGTGACGCGTTCTCCCAGCCTGTCAGCGACAGTTCAAACCTCGATAACCGACGGACTTTTGTCCGGTCCCACATGGGCACAATGGCAACTCAGGGTCAAATCACGTCGACTACCGTTCGATGCCGCCACGGCAGCCCTTCCCCACGCCAGCGGACATTGGGTGCCAAGAAAGCTAACGTCGTCGACCACACCTACGCTCGAGTGCAGCATCGAGGGTCCCAGAAAGCAATTTTGCCTCCAAATTTTGTCACCCACTTATGTCCCGTCGCGGATTGAGGTTTGTAGGCCGTTCTTGATGTTCGGGAAAACGATCCCGTAGATCGACCGTCATAAGAGTTGACTGTCCAAGCGTCATTTGAGCGACGGGTAAATAAAGTTCACCAAGTCGCGCAGCCACACGCGTTGGCCCGATCCATCCGCGATCGTCATGTCCCGCGTGAATGCCATGTGAATGCTATTGATCGATTCGACGCGGACAAAGGCGGTATAACCCTTGATCCCATTGGTGCCGGCTGCAGGATTTGAACCTGCGACCCCCTGATTACAAAGACGATTGTGCGAACTGTAACTGTTTAGATTCTATGAGTTGGTCGGGCGCCCGTTGCAGGTTCCGCTCAACAGTTCAGCACAGTGCTGTACGCGCTCCCGCAAAGTTAACGCAGGCCTTTCTGCCGCATCTTAAAAGAATCGGTGTTGCGAACCTTCCTTTGGGGGTCGGAAAG
>JANOKV010000245.1:0-15135 GCA_031419415.1 Hyphomicrobiales bacterium
TAGAGACGTCCGCCGAGCCAGAGCCCCACGAATGAGCCCATCTGATGGGACAGAAACACCAAGCCGAACAGCATCGACATCCACTGGGGCCCGAAGAACGTCGCCACCATGGCGCTGGTCAGCGGGACGGTCGAAAGCCAAAAGAAGCCGAGTAGGATGCTGACGCCGATGATCGTCCCAGCGTTGATGGGCAGGTACAAAAGGCCGAGGAACGCGAAGATTCGCATGAAATAGATCAAGCTCAGCGTCAGGCGCTTTTCGGCGACTTTCGTGGATTGCCCCGCAAAGTAAGTGCCGATGATATTGGCAATGCCGACCGCCGTCAGCGCAGCAACGGCCACACCGCCCGGCAAACCTTGATCCGCCACGAAAGCGGGAAGGTGGACCGCGTAGAAGGCGACGTGGAAGCCGCACACGAAGAAGCCAGCTATCAAGAGCCAGAAGCTGGGATGTGCGAGCGCTTCCAATAATGCCGCGCCGAAACCCTGTTGCAGGCCCACGCCGACTTGCGCCGATTTACCTTTGAAGACCAGAGCGAGCGGCAGGATGAGCGCGATCGTCGCCGCCATCACCAGCAGGGTTGTTTTCCAACCCAAAACCTCCATGAAGAGATGCGTATAGGGAAACGCGACAAAGCCTCCAATACCCGCCGCCATACCGATCGTGGCCAGAGCCTGTGGTCGTTTTTCGGGAGTGACCGACCGCCCTACGGCCCCGACGAGCGCGGTGATGCCGGTGCCGCCGATGCCTATGCCGAGCAAGATGCCACTGATCAGCAGTTCAGTTCCCGTGCGCGCCGACCACATCAAGAGCAGACCGATGATAGTGGACAGAGCGCCCGCCACGATCACGCGGGCCGCGCCGTACTTGTCTGCGATGAACCCCAATGGCATCGCGGCCAAGCCCCAAACCAGATTGGCTATGGCCATGGCGAGGGAGAATGGCTCGCGTCCAATGGCCAGTTCCGTCGTCATCGGGGCCAGAAACAGCCCCATGACCTGACGCAAACCCATCGCCGTCCCGACGATCAGGCCCGCCGCCAGAATGATCAGCCAGATCGGGCGAACCGACGTCGCTGCTGAAAGCGCTTTTTGCATGGGAGCCCCTTGGCTATCGGGTCGAGTCCGCAGGCGCGCGGGGGCGATTCCGATGAACGACGACCTACGCCGTGATCTGTTGGCAACACATGCCTTCCATCATCCCATCCGACAAGAGAATTTATTGCGCGCCTCACCTGAGCAAAATTCATAGGTCGCCGAAGCGGCCTCTCGGCCGGCTTGGGACATGAACATGAGCGGCGCGCTCATTGGCTTTGGTCGTCAGGTCTCGCATCCCCTTCCCCTGCGTCACTCGGCCGTTCCGAGCCTCGAAACCGGGCATGCACACCCGTGCCCCTGTGTTCAACGGGAACAGCCGAGCAGAAATGCTTGATGCCATCCCCGAATCACCTGCTGGTCGAGGCGTAGTTCGCATCTGGCGTCGGGACGTCGGATGACAAGGGGTATCGTCGATGAGCACGAAAGACATCGAGGTCCAATCGGTCGAGGTTTCGACGCCGCGAGACGGCGGTGCAACCGGTCAATTGGATTGGGACAGGACAGCGGACTCGGCGGAAGTCGACCTGCTCGACCTCGTCCGCGAACGCCTCGATCTCGCCGATGAAATATCCGACATGACGATCGCTTCGAGCCTGGCCGCGATTGCGACCCACAGTGAACAGCGCGACCGCTGGCTTGCGGCGTTCAACTCTCCGCTCGGCAAACGACTTGCCGTGCGCGGCGGGGATTCGAATGAAGCGTTGGCCGTGCTCGTTTCGCTCGCCCAGACCCGTATCGGTTGAGTTCGAAGATCGACAGTTCGATGTGCGTTCGTTCCCGCATCACCGAAGTTCGCAGTGAAAGCAAGTGATCACATGCTCGACACGACTCTGGTCCCGAAAGAGGCCCTCTACCTATTGGCCGATCATCTCGATGCAGCCCTTGCTGCCGGTGAGGATCTGCTCGCATCTCACCTCCCGGCCATCGCGGACCTCGACACCGCCGAGAACAGTACCGACGATTCGCTTGCGCAGTTCGTGGTTCGGCTGGAGCGCCTCGAGGCGAGCTTCATGGGGCGGATTCTCCACGCCCGCCGCAGGCTCGATGAACTGCCCCAAAACGACGCCGAGTTGAAACCCGTCAGCAACCTTTTCTTTTCGAGCACTGGCCTGCTGCTCGAGTTGGTCAGTCGCTCCAAGCGGCAGTCGGAAAACCAGTTCGATGTCGGCGGCGATCGCCTACCGTTCCTGCGCGATCGTGGGCTATTGGCGCGGGATGCGGCTGGTCTGCCGCACTACGCACCTGTAATCGTGACCGATGCCTATCGCGTCGGAGGCCTCCTGGAACTCGGTCCCCTCATGGACATGGTTGCCGGCCTGCTCGATCTGCTCGATCAGCGTTACGATCTCTACGCCGACGCCGACATGACCGCCCCTGCGGCCGACGACGATCAAAAGGGTGGCGCCGTCGGTGAACCGCTCCAGGATGCGATGGCATCGGGTGGGACGGACCCCGAGCGGCCTGCGAGCCGCCGCATGGAGCCGCGCCATCGGTCGGCGACGCCTGGGGAGATGGAAGCGGCACGTTTCGACGCTTCTGCCTTGACGCCAGCGTCGTTGATGGAAGCATTACGCGAAATTGAACAAAATGGCGCCGATGCGGTGCCCCCCGGACAGCCTTTGCAGTGATCGGCGCCGCGCCGACCGCGACCCAACACCGTCTGGTGCAAAGGTCGGCCTGCCTCCAGCGGACACGGACAGGACACGAGACAGATGCCCTTTTGGATCGGGCCGGACCGCCCACGGCTGAGGTCTATTCTGCAACTGGGCTCAATCGATCGTTTCACGGCGGCTTCACCTCATCGCGGCCATGACATATTCTGCGATTAGCAGTCGACTCGACAAACTGCGGCGAAGTGTGCCGCTGAGGGCCGACTCGCGCGTCGAGAGATCCAGAATGCCCGATCGCCCGCCGAGAAATGCCATGTATGATCCACGCCAAGGCGATGGCCAACGGGATGACCTGGTCCTCAGACCGGCACCACCCCGCCATGGTCCAGGCCCCAGGCCGCACCAGGCCCGCAAGCCTGCGGCTCGATCGCGATCCGCCGGTCGGGCAAAATCGGTCGTTTTGAACATCGCGCTCGGGCTTGCCGCCATCGGTGTCGCTGTTGCGACATTTTTGACCATCGCGCCCCCGACGGACCTCATCCGCGATCGCATCATCGCCGAGGTCAAACATCGAACGGGACGCGACCTCGTCATTGCAGGCACGACACGCTTCACGGTCCTGACGGGACTGGGTCTCAGCGCCACGGACGTCTCCCTTTCAGCGCCACCGGAGATGCCGGGAGCCCCTCTGCTAACGGCCGCCAAGCTGGAAGTCAGCGTCGCCTTGCTGCCCATGCTCGTGCGGGACGTCAAAGTCGATCGCCTCGTTCTGCACCAACCCAACGTCACTCTGCGCGTCGATGCATCGGGCCGACGCAGCTGGGATTTTGCAGCGGCCACCGATTTGCGTGACGATGGCCGTGTCCGGTTCGCTCAGGCGGCGCCGCGCAAAGACATCGAAAAACGGTCGGCTTCCGAACTCGACGCCTTCGCCAAGAATGCAACCATTCCTGTCGCCCCGCGATCCAATGCCTTCAACGGCGTCAATGGCGTCAGTCTGGGCGATGTGCGGATCATCGATGGGCGCGTGGCGTGGTCCGATGCCCGAACCGGCGCACGGCATGACATCGAACGATTGGAAGCCAAGCTCGCGCTTCCTGATCCGGCAGGACCGCTCGAACTTTCCGGCTCGCTCGTGCACAGCGGGGAGCGGTTCGATGTCGAGCTGAAACTCGCGTCCCTGCGCGACGCGGCTGCGGCACGCGAGACAAAGGCGCGGATCGACATTAGGGGCGTCTCGCTCACATTCGATTACGACGGTCTGCTGACTGTCGGTCCCAGACCTGTCGTGGATGGCCGCATCGCCATCGATAGCACCTCGGCGGGGACACTGCTGCGGCTGGCGAACATGGACGTGGCCAACGCTGACGGCCAAGCCATCGCCCTGGAAGGGCAAATCAAGGGCCAGCAGCAGAACTTCACTCTGTCCGCCGCGAAGCTGACCTTGGGGCCCACCACAGTGCAGGGTCGCATTGGGATCGATACCACCGCCGCCCGGCTCCAAATACACGCCGCCCTCAAGGTCTCGCTGCTCGACTTCGACCACCTCAATCGTTTGGCTATGCGGACTGCAGCGCCGAGCGCGCCCGCCAAACCCGCTGCCCGCAGTCCCCCCTCACCAACACCGTCGGCAACCCCCAGATCCATCGATGAGCTGCTCGAACGCGGCACGCCACCACCGTCCGCTGCCGGAACACCCGGTCCAGCCGTTCGCGGTTTTGCCCGACGGACGGGTGAAGGATGGAGCGTCGAGCCAATCGCTTCGGCCCTGTTGCGTCTCATCGATGTCGACGCACGGCTCGAAGTCGACCGCGTGGTTTGGCAGCAAAGCGACATCGGATCGAGCCAAACAGCTTTCACTTTGAAGGCCGGCGTCTTGAAAGCCAACATCAGTGATGCGCGCATATTCGGCGGCCGGGCCAGAGGATTGATTACCGTCGACGCTCAGAAAGACACCCTCGTCGTCGGCGCGAACCTGTCGGCCGACGGTGTCGCCGTGCTGCCCTTGCTCAGCGCCTTCAGCGACGTCTATAGCCTGGATGGGCGAGGTCGTGTGGTCATTGCCGTCAGCGCGCAAGGCGCCAGCGAACGCGAACTCGTCTCCACGCTCGCCGGTCGAGCGGAATTGACCGTCACCGACGGCGCCGTCATCGGCTGGAGCGCCGCTGACATTACGTCCACGCTGTCGCAAGGCCGCTTCCCCAATCTCGACCGCAATCCAGCCGTGCGCACGCCCTTCACCGAACTGGCGGCTAGCTTGCCGATTGCCATGGGCGTCGGGAGAACTCAGGACATCCGCCTGAAAAGCCCGACGTTGGAAGCGAGCGGCGCTGGCACCGTGAATATCGTCGATCGCAATATCGACCTGACGATCAAGCCCAAGGCGACCGGCACGTCGGGCCTGGCGGGCATCGAGATACCCGTGCGGATCGCGGGCAATTGGGGTGAGGTCAAAGCCGTTCCCGACATCAACGCAGCCATGAAATCGCCCCAGGCGCAGGAAGCGGCGCGAAAAATCGGCAAACAGTTGCAAGGCGGCGATGTGGATGGAGCCTTGCGCACCATTATTGGCGACGGCCCCAAAGCCGAGGAAAAAGTCGGCAAAGCCAAGGACGTCATCAAACAGCTCTTTGGCCGCTGAAGGGTCCCCGCACCTCCCAGCGGCGCAGAACCTAGCGTTGTTCAGGAGTGCTGTAGCGCTGGACGACCAATCCCGTTAGCCTTGCGTGAACGCAACGGCAGTCGGCGCGCCACGGCCTGTGGCAGCTCGAGCGAGGTGATGGTGGCAGTACGCGCGGGAATCGACAGCCGAGAAGCCTGGATTACGGCTTTTGCCTCGCTCACCATTCTGGCGGTCGCATTCGGCTCTCCCCACATCGTGTCGACCGGGTTGAAAACCGTCGCCGAAGATTTGGGCGGGCAGCGATCGATTCCATCGGCGGCCAATGCGTTGGCTTGGCTGGGAACCGGCGTCGGTGGCCTGCTCATGGGACAGGTCGCTGAACGCATCGGCGTTCGGTTTACCGCTATGTTCGGGGCCATCATGGTGGCGGCTGGCCTCGCGCTCTCATCTCTGGGCGAAGCGTGGCACCTCTATGTCGGTCATGGACTGCTGATCGGCATTCTGGGCAATGGGGGCATCAACGCGCCGCTCTATGTCTACGTGACGCGCTGGTTCGAGCGGCGGCGCGGTGCCGCGATGGCGCTCATCGCGAGCGGCCAATATCTGGCTGGAGCGTTCTGGCCGCCGTTGTTCGAGCGGGCCATCGCGGCTTACGGATGGCAGCAGACCATGATCGGTTTCGGGCTGCTCGTCGCAGTCATCGTCGTCCCACTTGCGGGCGTCTTCCTCAAGCCACCGCCGGTTCCACCCCAGCTTTCGAGCACGGGTGGAATGGAGGGAACATCGCCGAACACTGTTTTCGGGTTGCAGCCCAACTTTGCGTTCTCCCTCCTGGCGATCGCCTCGTTTCTCTGCTGCGTGCCGATGGCGATGCCACAAGCTCACCTGATCGCCTTCTGCGGCGACCTGGGGTTTCTGCCCGGTCGCGGCGCGGCCATGTTGTCTCTGCTGCTCACATGCGCCTTTTTCAGCCGGCAGTTCTGGGGCTGGATGTCGGACCGTATCGGCGGACTGATGACGCTGCTCGTGTGTTCGGCAGCGCAGGCCGTGGCGGTTCTGGGCTTCATCGTTACGCAGGACGAGGCCGGCCTGTTCTTCGTCGCGGCCGCATTTGGACTGGGCTTCAGTGGTCTGATCCCGGCGTACATGATCACGGCACGCCAATTCTTTCCCGCCAGCGAGGCCAGTTGGCGATTGCCCGTTCTGCTGCTGACAGGCACCAGCGGCATGGCGTTCGGCGGTTGGAGCGCCGGCGTAATGCACGACTTCTACGGCTATTACGCCCCTGCTTTCTCGACCGGCCTCGCTGCCAATGTCGTGAATTTCGCCATTATCGCAGCACTCGTGGCCAGCGCCCGCCGCCAGCCGCGAACCCACCCGCAATGGACGTGACGCGCATTGCTCGCTAGAAGGCGAACATCCCTGCCCCAAGCATCGGAACCCTCGACACCATGCAGCACTCCGCCGCCGAGCCGAGACCCCGCGTCGCGCTGTTCGTCACGTGCCTCGTCGATTTGTTGCGGCCCTCGGTCGGGTTCGCGGCCGTCAAACTGATCGAGCGCGCCGGCTGTGATGTAGACGTGCCGACGGGACAGACCTGTTGCGGCCAGCCAGCCCACAACTCCGGCGACAAGGCCACTGCAGCCGATCTCGCCCGGCAGACGATTGCCGCGCTGGAGGGGTTCGATTGGGTCGTCGCGCCGTCCGGTTCGTGCGCCGGCATGCTCAAGAAACACTATCCAGCCTTACTGGCGGACGATGCCGCGTGGGCGCCGCGGGCCACGGCATTCGCGGCTAAAGTTCACGAACTCGTGGCGTTCCTCGTCGATGTGCGCGGGATGACCGAGGTGACCGAACGCCTCTCGGGTGTCGCCACCTATCACGACAGTTGCTCGGGCTTGCGAGAGTTGGGCATCAAGGAGCAACCCCGCCAACTGCTCGGCTCTGTCGACGGCTTGAAACTGGTCGAAATGGCCGACAGCGAGGTCTGCTGCGGCTTTGGCGGCACGTTCGCCGTCAAGTACGACGACGTCTCGAATGCGATGGTCGAGAAGAAATGCGCCAACATCGTCGAGACGGGCGCCAACCTGATGCTCGCCGGCGATTTGGGGTGTCTGCTGAATATGGCCGGTAAACTCCGCCGGCAAAACCGCGCCGTCGACGTGCGGCACGTGGCGGAAGTGCTGGCCGGTGAAATGAGCGATCCGCCGATCGCGGGGTGAGCGGGTGGATCAAATCCACGCGCGAACCGGCCGGACCTCGTGTGGGTCCGACCAAATGCCAAAGCGGCGTTCTTACTGGCGCAATTTTTCCGGCATGCAGGGCTTGGCCTTCATTCTGCACCGATGAAACAGACCGCCTCCGACGGACGATTTCACGCAGAGGAAGGTTTTGTCTTGGGCATGTGAGGGGTCGGCCCACAGCTCTCCGTACGCGAAGCGGATTTCCTGCTGGAAGGCCTTCTCGGCGGCGTCTCGCGCACCCTGCTCGGTGAGGGCCTGATCGCCGGCTGCCTGGAAATCTGCACGGCAGCGGGTGTCATGGCGAAGTTCGTCCCGGTCGCGATCGCTATGGACGTGTCCATGCGGCCGGTGGTGGGGTTGGTGGTGAGATTGGTGGTTGGCGCGGCGGTGATGCTCTCCACCGGGGCGATACCGAGGTGTGTTTCGGGTCCGGGTGTGGGTTTCGCTCATGGCCCTGTCCGCCCAGCCCCAATCGTTGAAGGGGTTCCGGTGTTCGGCTGTGGCCGGCATGGCACACGCAGTGAGCAGTGAGACTGATACGACCGCGATTACTTTCATACGACTACCCTCTACTCGACGAGTTTAAGCTACAACGACACACTTCGAGTTGCATTGCCTAAAGCCCCCCTGACCCTCGGCATAGTGGCGCTTTGGCCTTATCCACGACTTCTCAACAGGGACCGGACAAAGATTTTTTCAGGTCGATATGCACATCGTGTTGTAACAACTGGCGTTGTGCACGCGCTGATTAGATCTGCGTTGCATTTCTTCCCTCACCTGTGGATTTTCGGTGACGGTGGAGCCGGCGCACCGGGCCCCGAAAACACTCCCCTTTTGCAAGAGGTGGCCCTATGAAGAGGCGCACGGCCCGCGCTTTTGGATGTTTCACCTCATGCACCCCACTGCTCATGCCTTCAAAGACAATGCCCGCTCGGCGTTGGCCGATGCCCAGTTGCAGCGTGCGCTCGCCGGGTTGACGCACGGCGACAGTCTGGTCACCCGGCGGGCGGCGGCTCGGTCACGGCTGCCGGAGTTCGAGGACCTGCGCGACATCGGCCGCGACATCAAAAATCACACGCTGGCGCACCTCGATCTCTACCTCGAAGCCTGGGAAACCAAAGCCAAGGCTGCCGGCGCTATCGTGCATTGGGCGCCGACGGCCGCCGATGCGCGCCGGATCATTCTCGATATCTGCAAGTCGGTGGACGCCAAGCTCGTCACCAAGGGCAAATCGATGCTCTCCGAGGAGGTCGGGCTCAATGCGCACCTCGAGGCGGCTGGAATGGAGGTCGTCGAGACGGATCTGGGCGAATACCTCGTGCAAATCCGTAAAGAGACGCCCAGCCACATCATTGCGCCCGCCATTCACCTCACGCAGGAGGAAGTGGAGAAGGATTTCCGCCGCCTGCACACGCACCTGCCGAAAGACCGCGTGCTGGTCGAGGCGCATGAGCTCGTCGACGAGGCGCGCCAGATCCTCCGCAGCAAGTTCGTCGACGCAGACGTCGGGATTACCGGCGCGAATTTCCTGATCGCTGAGACGGGATCGTCCGTCATCGTCACCAATGAAGGCAATGGCGACCTCACGCAGTCGCTCGCCAAGGTGCACATCGCCATCGCCTCGATCGAGAAGGTGATCCCGACGCTGTCGGATCTTTCGACATTGCTTCGGCTGCTGGCCCGCTCGGCGACGGGACAGGAGTTCTCGACCTACATGACGCTGTCGACGGGCCCTCGTCGCCCCGGTGATCCCGATGGACCCGAGCAGTACCACGTCGTCGTGCTCGACAACGGTCGCTCGGCGCTGCTCGACACCCCGTTTCGCGAGGCCCTGCGCTGTATACGCTGCGGCGCTTGCATGAACCATTGTCCGGTCTATGGGGCCGTCGGTGGGCACGCCTACGGTTGGGTTTATCCTGGCCCGATCGGGGCGGTGCTGAACCCGGCGCTGATCGGGCTGAAGGAAGCCGGCCACCTGCCCAATGCGTCGACCTTCTGCGGACGCTGCGCCAGCGTATGCCCGGTCAAAATTCCCCTGCCGGACCTGATGCGCGAATGGCGGGTCAGAGAATTCGAAGACGGCGGGGGAACACGCGCCGCGCGTCTGGGCCTCAAACTGTGGGGGACGCTCGCCCGGCGGCCCAAGGCCTATCACATGGCCATGCGGCTGGGCGTCGCCGTCGTCGGCGCGCTGGGTCGCCGACGCGGCGCCTTTCGCTGGCTGCCATTCGCTGGTGGATGGACACGGCATCGCGATATGCCGGCGCCGCAGGGGCGCACGTTCCAGCAGCTCTGGGCCGAGTCGAAAGCGGGAGCGCCACGATGACCGATCGAGCGCCATCGGGGCGCGACGCAGTTTTGGGAAAAATCCGCTCCAAACTGAAGGATGAGGCTCCCGCCGGCCAACGCGCGGCGGCCGTTGCGGCCCGACTGGCCGATCAGCCCGCGCATGTCTTGCCGCAACGCGTTCGGATCGACGCCGATGGACTGGAGGCGCTTTTCAAGGCGCACCTCAAATCCCAGTCGGCCGCGATCGTCGATGTGCACAGTGACGCCGACATTCCGGCAGCTATCGCCGGGTGGTTGCGCAGCACCAACCTGCCTATGCGGCTACGTATGGGCGATGATCCCCGTCTGGGTGCGCTCCCCTGGTCGAGCGAGCCGGCGCTGACGCTCGAGAAGGGTCGCGCACAGCCCTCCGACGAGGTCGGTCTCAGCCATGCCGTGACGGCAGTCGCAGAAACCGGAACGCTCGTCTTGACGTCGGGCCCAGACAACCCCGTCACGGTGAATTTCCTTCCCGAGAACCACGTCGTCGTCGTGCGCGCCAAGGACATCGTCGGCCCCTACGAAACCGCGTTCGATCGTGTCCGCGCGCTCTATGGAAAGGGCGTGATGCCGCGCACGCTCAACATGATTTCCGGACCATCGCGCACCGGCGACATCGGCGGCCGTCTCGTCATGGGCGCCCATGGACCGCGCCGCATGTGCGTCATCGTCGTGCACGATTGACACTGGAGCTGTGCGCAAGCCGTGTGGGAGTGCGACGAGACCCCCCATCGCCCCATTCACGACACGTTCACCGTGGAGCGTGCAACCTCGTGATAAAGAAGGGATTCGCTTCCCTCTGCTGCGACCCGCCACAGATCGAGAGTGACCGATGCGATACCTTCGCGCCCTGCTTGCAGCGCTCGTCGTCTGGGCGACGATGGCCATCGCGCCGGCTGGTCTGGCTCTGGCGCAGGAGCCTATCGAGATCACGGAGTTCTACGAGCGTCTTGACCCCCATGGCCGATGGGTCGACCATCCCCAGTACGGCAACGTGTGGGCGCCCGATACAGACCCCGACTGGCGACCCTACACGCGCGGTCGTTGGGCCTTCACCGAAGAACACGGCTGGCTATGGGAGTCCGAGGAACCCTTCGGCTGGGCCGTCTATCATTATGGTCGCTGGTTTCTGGACGAAGAACTCGGCTGGCTCTGGGTTCCGGGAACCGAGTGGGGACCGGCTTGGGTGGCGTGGCGCACGAGCGACCATCATGTCGGCTGGGTGCCACTGCCGCCCGAAGCCGTCTGGCGGGACGATCGTTTGGCCTTCTCGACCACCTACTACGATCGACCGCATTTATCGCCGGCATGGGTCTTCGTGCCCGTCGCCGCATTGACCACCTATGCGATCTTCCGCCATGTGCTGCCGCCAAGGCGCAACACCGTCTTTCTGCGATCGACGACCTGGGTGCCGCGGGGCCATCGCGCCGGCAGCCACGGCATTTTCAACGCGGGCTATGATCGACGCCGGTATGAAACCGTAACGCGGCGACAGATCACACCGGCCCGCATCGTCCCGTCGGATCGCCCGCAGTTCTCGGCGACGCGGTCCGCCGCGCCAGGCGGGTCCGTGCAGGTATTTCGTCCGCGCATCGTGGGCAACGTGGCGGCGACTCCGCCACCGCGCATCGTTCCGCGCACAGAATTGCCTGCGCGCAACTTTGGCGGCGATCCGAGATCGCAGCGCGCGACCCCCGGCTCGATTCAGGCGCAGCCGCGCCCCGATCCCAACGTCGGTCGCCCGTTCCAACCGCAAGCGGCGCCACCTCAGCAGATCGTGCAGCCCCCACCCGCTGGAACCGTGACCCGCCCGCGGCCACTGGATCGGCAGCAGCCCCCGAACACTCAGGGCCAGCCCCAGCAACGCACATTCACGCCGCCACAGGCTGGCCAGAACCAACCAGGCACATTCTTGCCGCCAAACGCCCGCACGGCTCCCCAACCCGATCGTCCGCCGACCCGGCAACAGGTGCAGCCAACGCCCCCAGCTCAGACCCAGCCCCGCTTCCTTCCACCACCGCAGCAGTCGCCAGGCGCGGAGCCGCGCGCGCGGGGCCCGAGCGGACCGCCACCGTCGGCGGGAGGTGGCGGACCACCCCAGGGCGCGCGTAGTGGCCCGCCTCCCGGTCAACAAGGCCCACCTCCGGGCCAGCCCCCGGCCCAGAAGGCGCCGGAAAAGAAGAAACGCCCCAACCCCGACGGCAAAGAGGGCTAGCGCAGCTGCGTCTGTGCGGCTCGGCAGGCGGGCCGCTCGACAACCCAGACCAACCCATGCCGACGTTGCGCTTGCGTCAGGCGCGCCTTTCGTCGGAAGCTCGACCCTCGATCTATGAGAGGGGCAATCATGACGAGCGCTTACGCTGGCCTGCGCGTGTTGGATTTCACGACGACGATTGCCGGGCCGCACTGCACGCGACTGCTCGCCGATTTGGGCGCAGACGTCATCAAGTTCGAGTCGCCGGACGGCGATATGATGCGCACGCGCCCGCCGCTTCGGGATGGCGCCAGCGCGATGCATGGCACGCTCAACGCCGGCAAACGCAGCGTCCTGCTCGACCTCAAAAGCCCCGATGCCGTCGAGATGATCAAGCGCCTGATCAGCGACGCCGACGTCCTCGTCGAGAACTATCGCCCCGGCGTGATGCAACGTCTGGGGCTCGACTACGCGGCGGTCGCGTCCCTCAATCCGCGCCTCGTCTACTGCTCGATCTCGGGCTATGGCCAGACTGGTCCCTCGGCGGAGTTGGCCGCCTATGCGCCTGTCATTCACGCGACGTCTGGCTACGACCTCGCCCACCTCGCGCATCAGCCAGGGCGAACGCGTCCCGATAACTGCGGCGTCTACGTGGCGGACGTGATCTCGGGCACTTATGCGTTCGGCGCCATTGGGGCCGCGCTGGCCCAGCGCGCCGCGACTGGACGAGGCCAGCACCTCGACGTCTCCATGCTGGAAGCGACGATGTCGATCACGCTGATCGAGATGCAGACGGCGCAATTCGAAGTGCCGCCGCCGCCCAGCCGCTCGATTTTCGGCCCCGTGGCGACAGGAGGTGGTTTCATCAACATCGCCGTCGCCAGCGAGCGCACCTTCCAGGGGCTCGCCGACACGGCTGAGCGGCGCGATTGGATCACCGATCCGCGTTTTGCCAAGTATCTCGACCGCCGAAGCAATTGGGCCGCGCTGATGGACGAGTTCGAAGTCTGGTCGAAAGCCCGTTCGACGGACGAGGTGTTGGCCGCGCTCGCCCGAAATTCTGTGCCGGCCGCCGCTTATCGCACCGTGCGCGAGGCCATGGCCGATCCCCAGCTCACGCACCGGCAGGCTCTGGCGGAGGTCACGGACGCGGGGGGCACGTTCATGACGCTCAATCCGCCGTTCCGCATGACGGACTCGACGACCGTCGCTGGATCACGCGCGCCGAGCCTGGGTGAGCATACGCAAGAGGTTGCGCGCGGCGCACATCCCTGGCTCAGCGCAAAGCGTTGAACGCAGGCTTCACCAGGGCACGACTTCGTTGCGATAATCGACGAAGGCTTGTCCGCCAGCGCCCCAGCGGGCGGCGATGACGTCGGCAACGCCGCGCACGCTCGTGTCGATGTCGAGTGGCGCGTTGGGGCCGCCCATCGACGTGCGCACGACGCCTGGATGCAACGCTAGAACCGTGCAGTCCCTCGCCGCATGGCGGGCACGGAAGCTGCGGATCAGCGAATTCAGCGCCGCTTTGCTGGCGCGGTAGAGTTCGGCGCGGCCGTCGTCGTTGGCGCCGATGCTGCCCAGGATCGACGACATGAAGGCGACCATGCCACCCGGCGTCACATGAGCGAGCAGCGCGTCCGCCGTGCGGATGGGGTTCAGCGCGTTGGTCAGGAACAGGCTGGAAATGTCGGTATCGGCCACCTCGCCGAGTGGCAAGCCACGGCCGACCATGATGCCGGCGTTGAGAAACAGCAGATCGAAAGTTTGACCGCCGAGCCGCCCCGCGAGCGCCGCCACGCCTTTTGCATCCGAGATATCCACGGTCTCGATCGTAAGGCGACCACTCGCTCCCTCCCGCAGCGCCTCCAGCTCCTCGGAGCGCGTCCGTACCGTCGCCGTGATGCGCCATCCACGCGACAGATGCTCCCGCACCAACCCGAGCCCGAGACCACGCGATGCGCCGATAATGAGGGCGGAATTCATGAGGGGTGTTCCTTTGCGAGATGCACGGGGTAAAGGTTCGGAGCCCACCGTAATTCAATTCAAACAGCCCCAGGTGTCATCCCGCGGCTCGTCCGCGGGAACCAGCCCTCCCCGGGGTCGACCCAGCCGAGAGATGGATCCCGGTGACAAGCACCGGGATGACAAGGGTTGGCGGGGTGTTGAGGTGTAAATCGCCATGCGTCGCAGTTGCAGAAAATGTCAGCATGATTGCGATCCGTTAGCACCCATCATCGCCGCACCTCCCACGTCGTTTCGATTTCGCCGGTGTCCTTGTTCTTGGTGTCTTTGAGTTGGATGCCCATAGCGGCGAGCTCGTCGCGGATGCGGTCGCCGGAATAGGCGGCTCCAGGAGACTGACGGGATCCACGGTCATTCATCGATATCTCCCACAAGAACGCAGACGGCATCCAGAAATCGGACCGCGTCATCGACGATCGTCCTTGCCACGCCGAGGGGAATGGACGGCGCATCGTAATCGGCCAGCAGGCGCATCTCGAACGCTCGTCGCAGCGCCCGACCGTGCGCCACGTCGATTTTGCCCGCGACGATGAGGTGTCGAGAAAACCGCCGCAAGATCGTCGCGTGCGTTTTGGCCTCGGCCAGTTCGGCGGAGTCCAGAGCAAGCGCCACGCGCGCCGCATCGAACATGGCGTAATAGGCGCGGCTGACCGCCCCATCCGGCCGGCCTGCATCCAGCAAGATTCGGGCTTCGTCGGCCGCCGATTTCGCCTTTCTCCAAATTTCCCTCACACGACCTCGCCGATCCTCTTGGCATCTCGCTTTACCGCCTCGACCAACCGGGGGTTGTAGTGCCTTTCAGGCGCCTCCCATTCGCCTTTGCCGATCGGCCATGCCTGGATGAATAGGCCTGCCCCAGCCATTGCGTCATAGGCTAGGTCCGTCAGCGTTATTTTTTCGCGCCAGAAGTCCTCGATGGGATCATTGAGGATGACGGCCACATCGACGTCGCTGTCTTCTCGCGCCTCGCCCCGCGCGCGGCTGCCGAATACCAAAATATCGCGGAGGCGATCTC
>JANOKV010000246.1:0-2017 GCA_031419415.1 Hyphomicrobiales bacterium
AGCCCGCCGGTGTCCGCTGGGGACTTCACTTGGCGAACGGTGACCACTCGTGCCTGACGCCAGCGCGGAGTTCATTGACAGCAGAGAAGTAACAGAGAGACGCCACCCGGCCGGCAACGCCAATGCTGGAAAAAAGCGGCCCCCGATATCAGTGATGACAACAGGGTCGAAACAGAAATACTTCATCGGTTGATCGGCGAATTTTCCGACACAATTATGCGACGCGATTATTCGAGTTTTCTGACATGCATGGCGAGCACGCGCGAGGGAGGGAAAAGTGTTGGATAATTCGCTGTCACACGCGCGTACGCATCCTAGCTGACGTGTTGAAAAACAATCAAAAATTGGGCCGTCATTCGCGACAAACAGAAAGTGCGTCGACCGATGGAGAACACCACATGAAACAGAAGCGCATCGCAAAAAGTCAGTCCTCGGCGGAACCTGCCACCTCGGTCCCAAAACAACCCTATGCGCCTACTGCGTTCGAGCGTGCAGCGGCCCAGCGCGTATTCGACCGCATTGCGCGTAGCGGTACGGCACCGCAGTTCAAGGTTACGAAGACTGACAGTCAAAATTTGATCACAGTCGACCACCCCGAACCCCAAATGGGACAAGTCCTCTTTGCAGACTCGATCGGAACGGGCGATCACGTGTTCGCGCAGGGGCTGCTTCTTCAACTCTCGCATGTCGCTCGAACCGGAAAAGAGCTTACCACCCACGACCTCAACACGATGCTGGCCACCGTGCACGCCATTGGCCCGCGCGACGCGACGGAAGCTCTATTGGCATCGCAAATGGCGGCGATCCATCACGCGACGATGACGGCGGCGCGTCGCCTCAATCATAGCGAAACTATCACCCAACAGGACAGCGCGTCCAATATGCTGGCCAAGTTGGCCCGCACGTTCACCGCCCAAATCGAAGCGCTGAAGCGATACCGGTCGACCGGCGAACAGAATGTCCGCGTCACACATCAGCACGTCAACGTGAGCGCCCATCAAGCCGTCGTCGGTATCAATCCGGGGGGAGGGGGGACCCATGAAAAAGCGAGCCAATCCCATGCACCTGGGGCAACTCCAGCACCAAGCCCGACTGATGCAGCAGGCCCCGCGCTGCTCGGCTATGAGCAAACGCTCCCGATGCCCTTGCCGGGCGCCGGCAGTGAAGGGCTGCTGCGTGTGCCGCATGCACGGGGCGCGAGCCGGAGCGCCGAAGGGCAAAGCTAACGGCGCATGGCGGCATGGAAGGGCGACGAATGATACCTTGGCACGGCAGAGGGAGCTGGGGGAGTTGATCCGCCAGTCGAGAGCCTTGCTCAGTTCGATCAGGGATGACTGAGGGCAACCCGATGCTCTGACACGAAGATCGTCTCCACTTTCAATCGTCACTGTCCCTTCACGTAGGCGGTTTTGCGCTCCGGATTGTATTCACAAACAGCGAGAACATGGTGGAAACCGTCTGGGTGCACATCCGCTATGCTGATCACGTTGGTGAATCGGTACTTTCGTTGCCACTCAAGCCCAATATTTGGCGACACGTTGCCGCCCCTCTTCAATGCGGGCCTATCGATCGGCCACTTCCTCTGCCAGCCACTTCTCGCTGAAGAGCTGTCCTCTCCCTTCACCTCTTGCTCGCAAACGTCAACCAGTTCTTGCATGCGTTCGGGCAATTTGAGGAGAGGAGCAATGTAATAGGATCTCGCCGCCTCCCACAGGAGGTGATCTTCGTACATCTGCCAACTGAACACGCCTATGCCCAGCAGCGCTGTTACCCACCAACACCTCGAACTCATCGGTCCTCATCCACTATCAACACTGCTCGTTCACCGCGAGAGGTCATCTATGGCTATTGCTTTCACGACCCCACGATGCCGTCGCCCGAGATCTGGGAGTAATGCACGATGTCGACGGGAAGAATAAACTCACGATATCGGTCAACACGATGCGTGGATTGTCTGCCTGACGCCCTTGGCTTCTGGATTGTCATTTAATCATTTGACCCAATCGTTTATCATCCT
>JANOKV010000247.1:0-1683 GCA_031419415.1 Hyphomicrobiales bacterium
CGCGTATATTCGAGGTTGCGGCCCTGCGCGGCAGCGGCGGCAGCCGCTGCCAGAGGGATGGGTTCGGCGCGCGCGCGCGCGGCAATTTGGGAAACCAGGCCGTCTTTCCAGGCCTTGCGCTGGAGTTGCCAGGTGCCCAAGGCCAGCACCACCGCCAAAGCCAGGACGGCGGCAACAGTGGGCCAGAGCAGTCCCAATGAGGGGGGGCGATCGGTCACCGCGTTCGCTTTCTCGGCGGCGTGGACGGGCATGAGGCAGCATCTCGGGTGTGGCGACGCCCGCAACAAGACGGCTATTCGACGCGTCGCATCAAGTCGACACGGAACACCGTTGTCGCTCGGGCGCCGCTCGGCCTAAATGCGGGCGCAACACCAAGTCCGGAGATCGCGCCGCATGCAGAGCCCAGATCGCAATGGCCTTACCGTCGAAGACGCCATTCGCGGCCGTCAATCCATCCGGGCGTTCGAGAAGACGCCGGTTCCGCGCGATGTCGTGCGTCGGGTCCTGGAAACGGCAGGGCGCGCGCCTTCCGGGTCCAACATCCAACCGTGGCGGGTGTGGGTCGTCGATGGTGCGCCACGGGACGCTCTGTGCGCGGAGATCTTGACGGCCTATGACACGGCGGGCGAGGCCGCGCGCGAGTACAACTATTATCCCGTGACCTGGCGCGAGCCCTATCAGGCGCGGCGACGGGCCTGCGGGTGGGGGCTTTATGCGACGCTTGGACTGACGCGCGAGGACAAGGCCGGGATGCATGCGCAGCGCCGGCAGAACTTCGACTTTTTCGGTGCGCCAACGGGGCTGGTGTTTTCGATCGACCGAGACCTGGAGATGGGCTCCTGGCTCGATTGTGGCATGTTCATCCAGTCCGTCATGATTGCGGCGCGCCAGTTCGGCCTCGAAACTTGTGCTCAGGCCGCATTCGCCAACTTCCACGAGATCATCCGCACGCGTCTGGCGATTCCACAACAGCAAATGGTGATTTGCGGGATGGCGCTGGGGTACCCGGATCAGGCCGCCAAAGTGAACGAATTCCGCACGGATCGTGAGCCGGTGGAGGCTTACGCCCACTTCGTCGATTGAACGGCGGTCGATGGCGGTTCAGACGCCGCGAACCCGTGCTGGTTTTCTCCGCGCGCCCGACAGTCTATGGAGAGGGATGACGATTACAGTCGCAACGGATTCCAACCGATGCCGCCCAAAATGACGAGCCGTTCTGGACACGCCGACGACGGCCCGGGCGCTCCGTCCCAGGACGACGCGCCGCCGGCTGCGGATCAGGGCGACGCATCGGGCGGCGTGTCGCGTGCCGAACCCGTCGCCGTTGCCGGCGGTTCGCCGTCGATGGTGCAGTATCTCGAAATCAAGACCGCCAATCCGGACAGTCTGCTCTGGTATCGGATGGGTGATTTCTACGAGTTGTTTTTCGAAGACGCGGTGGCCGCCTCCCAGGCGCTGGGGATCGTTCTGACCAAGCGCGGCAAACACATTGGCCAAGACATCCCGATGTGCGGCGTGCCGGTGCACCGGGCCGACGAGTACCTGCAGCGCCTCATTCGCAAGGGCTTTCGCGTCGCCGTCTGCGAGCAGATGGAAGACCCCGCCGAAGCGCGCAAACGCGGCGCCAAGTCGATCGTGCGGCGCGATGTCGTGCGCCTCGTGACGCCGGGCACGCTCACCGAA
>JANOKV010000248.1:0-1758 GCA_031419415.1 Hyphomicrobiales bacterium
GCTTTCCAGTTCGTCGAGCACATCAAGGGCTCGCACTGGACCGCCAAGCGGTTCGACGGGTACTGGGAAAAAGATCGCCCCTACCTCGACGGCTACAAGGCGATTTACGTGAAATCGGAGTCGGTGGTCACGGGCCTGCAAGGCGGTCAGTTCGACGCCGAGTTCCGAGGCCGCACGCCGGCCGAGCGGGATCGCCTCGTCCAAGCCATGGCCGACAAGGTGACGGTGCAGGAGGGGCCCTGGGTCACGAATATTCTGCTCACGTTCAACGTCGAGAAGAAGCCGTTCGACGACGTGCGCGTGCGCCGCGCGTTGACGCTGGCGATCGACCGTTGGGGTGGTAGCGAGAACCTCGGCAAAGTGTCGTTGATCAAAGGTGTCTCGGGCGTGTTCCGCCCAGGCGCTCCCTGGGCGCTGTCGAAAGCCGAGCTCGAAAAAATCCCTGGGTTCTGGCCCGACATCAACAAATCGCGCGACGAAGCCAAACGCCTGCTCAAGGAAGCGGGTGCGGAGAACCTGAAAATCAAGCTGTTGAACCGCACCATCGCGCAGCCATTCACGCCGGCCGGCGTTTACGCCATCGACCAGTGGAAGCGCATCGGCGTCGAGACCGAGCACGTCCAGGTCGAAACCAAGTTGTGGTTCGACGGCATGGCAGCGGGGAACTTCGACGCGGCTGTGCAGAACATCTCCGACTTCGCCGACGACCCGACATCGCAGTTCAACACGCTACTGTCGAAGAACGTGTCGGCGATTGCCTATTCGCGTCACACCGACACCAAGCTCGACCAGATGTATGAAAAGCAGTCGCAAATTCTGGACGAGCCGGAGCGTCGCCGCTTCGTCAACGACATGGAGCGCTATGCGCTCGATACCGCCTACAACATCCCGCTGCTCTGGTATCAGCGCATCGTGGTGAACCATAAGAAAGTTAAGGGGTGGGACTTGCCTCCCTCCCATTTCAGTGGGCAGACCCTCACGGACGTGTGGCTCGACCAGTGAAGGCCCGCGAGGCTCGAAAGTTGGATGTGACGGAACGTACGGGAAGGATACCGGGATGAAAGTTTGGTTGTGTGCATTAGGCGCGGCGAGCCTGCTGGTCGCCCCTACAGCCCTGGCGCAAACGCCCAAAAAGGGTGGCAATCTCACGTTCGCCGTCGTCGCGGAGCCGCCGACGCTCGATTGTCACGCCGTAACGACCTTCGCGTTCGCCCATCCGGCGCGGCCCCACTATTCGACGTTGCTCAAGTTCAAAGGCGACTGGAGCGCCTTGAAGATCGTCGGCGATCTAGCCGAGAGCTTCGAGATGGCCAAGGATGGGCTCACCTACACCTTCAAGCTGCACAAGAACGAGAAATTCCATGACGGAGCGCCGATGACCTCGGCTGACGTGAAAGCCAGCTACGACCGCATCGTCAATCCGCCGCCCGGTGTGATTTCGGTGCGCAAGGCCCTGCACGAGGACATCACGGCGATCGAGACGCCCGATGACCACACGGTCGTCTTCCGGATGAAGTCGCCCAACGCGTCGATGCTGACGCACTTCGCCTCGCCCTGGAATTGCATCTATCGGGCCGAGAAACTGAAAGAAGATCCGAAGTTCCCCGAAAAGACCATTCTGGGCACCGGCGCTTTCACCTTCGTCGAATACAAGAAGGGCGAATCCTGGACCGGCAAGCGCTTCGATGGCTACTTCCGCCCCGGCCAGCCCTACCTCGACGGCTACACGGCCTTCTTCGTGAAATCCAACTCGGTCGT
>JANOKV010000249.1:0-1823 GCA_031419415.1 Hyphomicrobiales bacterium
CGCGAGGCGCCCGCCGACTTCGACATGCGCCTTCTCGGCGCACGCGACGTGGAAAAGAAGTGAGACGGGCGGCAGGCCGGAGGAGTTTCAAGGCATGTCTGACATCGACTCCGGTCCCAATGCTTGGCAGAGCGCCGCCAACCACAATCGCATGATGGAGTTGCAGCGGCAGCGTGGCTCCCCCGATGCGCCTGGCGAGGTGGAGCTGTCCTACTTCGGCTCCTCCGCTTTTCGCATCACGTCTCCACTGGGTGTGAGCGTCATGGTCGATCCCTGGCGTAACCATCCCAAACGCCATTGGGATTGGTACATCCGCGACATGCCGATGACGACCGTCGATATCGGTGTGTCGACGCACGCGCACTTCGATCATGACGGGCTCAATCGCCTCGATGCCCACGTCCTTCTCGACCGACCGATTGGCTATTACGCCTTCCTCGACGTCCGGATTATCGGCATTGCCGACAAGCACGCGACCCAATCGGGTTTCGGCGCCTATGATTTCAAAATGGTGCATCGTGAGCTGACCGGCATCGACATCGAACCCCCGAACAATCCGCGCTCATGGGACAATGTGCTGGTCGTCGTCGAGACCGGTGGACTGCGGATTCTGCATTGGGGGGACAATCGACACAATCCACCCGCGCACGTCTGGGACCAGATCGGCCCCATCGACATCGCGCTGTTGCCGGTCGATGGGTCGCAACATGTCATGAGCTTTGCGATGACGGACGAAATTATCGCGCGCCTGAAGCCGCGGATCGTTGCCCCGCACCATTATTACATCTGGGACGTGGTGCAGCGCGCGGCCACCTTGCAATCGGCCGACGCGTGGGTCGTCGAGCGCCCGCACCGCATCGTGGGCAGGCCAACGCAAGTCTATTCCCGCGAGCGGATGGACACCTTGCCGAACGCCACCACAGTCGATTTCTTCGGTGACAACGTCGCATTCGACAAGTTGGCTTGGCGCAAGGGCGCCTGAACACCCCGCACGGTCACCGCTCATTCACGCCGCCAGTCCGCGTTTCTTGAGCATGGCGGCGCTCGTGGGAAGGCGACCCCGGAACGCAATATACGCTTCGGCTGGATCGCGGCGATTGCCGGCAGAATAAACGAATTTCGCGAGCCGTTCTGCCGTTGCGGGATCGAACGCGTTGCCGGTCTCGGTGAAGGCATCGAACGCATCGGCGTCGAGCACTTCCGACCACATGTAGCTGTAATAGGCCGACGCATAGCCGCCACCGGAAAAGATGTGCGCGAAGTGCGGCAAGCGATGCCGCATGGTGATCTCGCGCGGCATGTCCCGGCGATCGAGCAATTCGGTCTCGAACCGGCCGATATCCAGGCCTTTCGGATCCTCGATCGAATGCAGCTCGAGATCGGCCAGCGCTGAGGCCACGTACTCGACTGTCGCAAAACCCTGGTTGAATTTGGCCGCTGCCTCGAGCTTGGCCACGAGACTATCGGGGATCGGGGCGTCGGTTTCATAATGGCGGGCGAAACGCTTGAGGATTTCAGGCGTCGACAGCCAATGCTCGAAAAGCTGCGAGGGCAGCTCGACGAAATCGGTGCTGACCGCCGTGCAGGCGATCGAGGGATAGGTGACGTCGGACAGCAAGCCATGCAGCGCATGTCCGAACTCGTGGAATAACGTGCGCGCATCATCGAAGGACAGCAGCGTGGGCGCACCCTCGGCGCCCCTGGCGAAATTGAGCACGTTGACGACGATCGGCCGTTCATCGGCGGCGAGGCGTTGCTGCCCTCGATAGGTGCTCATCCAGGCGCCAGATCGCTTGGAGGGACGCGCGAAATAATCGCCCAGA
>JANOKV010000250.1:0-7838 GCA_031419415.1 Hyphomicrobiales bacterium
ACCGGCTTCTGGGGGAAGTCCTTGGCCCGCTCGGCGCTGGTCAAGATCAGCGCGCCGCCGCCGTCCGTGACGAGGCAGCACATCAGGATGCGGAACGGCCAGGCGATCATGCGGCTCTTCAAGACGTCTGCAACGGTGATCGGCTCCTTGAACGTCGCGCGCGGATTTTTCGCGGCCCATTCGCGCTGCACGACCGAGACCATGGCCACCTGCTCTTCGGTGATGCCGTAGGTTTTCATGTAGCGCAGCACGGGGATCGTGAACATCGTGGGCGGACCCATGACGCCGAAGGGTGACTCGAATTGGCCGGAAAGGCTGTCGGGATAGGGCGGCCGCGGCGTCGGGGCGATGCGCGACTTGCCGGATTCGCCGTGCGTGATCAGCACGGTCTTGCACAGGCCTTCGTTGATCGCCGCCGCAGCATGCCGCACGTGCAGCATGAATGAGCAGCCCCCCACGGCTGTGCCGTCGGCCCACGTCGGCGTGATGCCCAGATATTGGGCGAGCGCTTGCGGTGTCTCACCGGCCGTGGCGATGCCATCGATGTCGGACGGCTTGAGGCCTGCATCTTTCATCGCATTGAGGGCGCAGTCCGCGTGCAACTGGATCTGCGACATATCGGGAATGACGCCGAGCTGCGTCGTCTCTGCTGCGCCGACGACAGCGACTGAATTGCGCTTCATGGTTGCTCTCCCCTCATTTCGCCGGTTTGAAGAACGGCAGCGAAATCGCATCCGTCTGCGCTTCGAACGTGACCATCAAGTCCATATCGAGCTGCAACGCCTCGGGCGTCTGTGGGCAGTCGACGATGTTGGTCATCATTTGCGGACCCTCGGCGAGTTTGACCACGGCAATCGCATACGGGGGATCGAAGCCGGGGGCGGGACGATGATGGATGACGTAGGAGTGAAGCTTGGCGCGGCCACTCGCTTTGAAGACCTTCACACTGCGCGAGCCACACTTGGAGCAGAACGGGCGGGGCGGAAAGTAGGTGTGCTTGCAGTCGTTGCACGCTTGCAAGCGCAGTTCCCCGGCCTTGGCGCCCTCCCAGAAATGCTGGGTTTCGGGTGTCGGTTTCGGCAGCGGTCGTTTTCCCTCAGCCACGGGCGGCCTCCCTTTCAGCGATTGTCGGCAGCATTGTTGCGCGGAACTGGGGCCCGAGGCAAACGGGGAGATGGGTTGGGATCAATCCAGCGCGTCGTCGCTGGAAGCCAGCCTCAATTGGCGCCCTCGTAGCGCTTGACGCGCACTTCACCGGTGATGGCGTGGGCGATCATGCCTTCCTCGCGGCACACCCGCGAAATAACGGGACCGATCTCGCGCGAGGCGCGCCGCGTCAGGCGCTCGTAAGTGACGACTTTCGTGAACTTATGCACGGAAAGGCCGCCCGTGTAGCGCGAGGCGCGCCCCGTCGGCAGCGTGTGATTGGTGCCCACGCCCTTGTCGCCGTAGGCCACCGTCGAAGCCTCGCCGATGAAGAGAGAGCCGTAGTTGCGCAGCTTCTCGACGTAGTAGTCGTCGCGCCCGGTTTGCAATTCGAGGTGCTCGGGAGCGTAGGCGTCCGACACCGCGATCGCCTCGTCGTCACTGTCGACGATCACGATCTCGCCGTAGTCGGCCCAGGCCTTGCCGGCGTTCTCGCGCGTTTCCAGGGTCACGAGCTGGCGCTCGACTTCTTTCAGTACGGCTTGCCCGAGTTTGCGCGATGTGGTGACGAGCCAAGCCGGGCTGTCGGGGCCATGCTCGGCTTGGCCGAGCAGATCGGTCGCCACCATGAACGGATCGGCTGTGTCATCGGCGATGATGAGGATTTCGGTGGGCCCCGCCAGCAGGTCGATACCGGCGGTGCCGTAAAGTTGGCGCTTGGCTTCCGCGACGAAGGCGTTGCCCGGTCCTGTGATCATATCCGCTGCGCCCATGCCGACGCGTCCCATGGCCATCGCGGCCATGGCTTGCACGCCGCCCAGACAGTAGACCTCGTCGGCGCCCGACATGACCTGCGCATAGAGCGTCTGCGGATAAATGCCATCCGGCCCACGTGGCGGCGCGCACGACACGATCTTGCCCACGCCGGCCACTTTGGCCGTGCCCACGCTCATGATCGCCGCCGAAATCAGCGGATAGCGCCCGCCGGGGATATAGCAGCCGACGGCCCCCACGGGGATCAACTTCTGGCCCATGACGACACCAGGCAGGGTCTCCACTTCGAACGCCTGAATGCTGTCCTTCTGGCGTTTGGCGAACTCGACGACCTGGGTGTGGCAGAAGGCGAAGTCTTCCTTGAAGACCTTGGAGAGCGACTTCGACTTCGCTTCGATCTCCGCCAGCTGGACCCGGAAGTCGCCCTCCCAGTTGTCGAGGTCGCGGGCGTATTTCACGACAGCCGCATCCCCGTTCTGCGCAATGTCGTCGAGCATGCGCCGCACGGTCGCCTCGACCTCGGCCCGGCGCTTCACTACGGGGGCAGACGACGTCTTCAGATAATCGCGGGCCAAGTGAGTGTCCTCGGGAAGATTTGCAGATAGCTGGCATGCCTGGACGGTAGGTTGCGGACCCCGGTGCGGTCAAGACGGGGTTGGGGGTGGTGCTTCCTGCATCACCCCTGCAACAGCACGCAGTGCTCGGGGGCAAACGACAGGGTCACAGCCGTACCTTCGTCGACGAGTTGGGTCGGGGGGCGGCGGACAGTGAGGCGGCCGACAGGGCTGTCGATGATGTATTGCACGAAGTCGCCGTGGAACATGCGCTGGTAGACGGCGCCCGCGATCTGGTTCTGGCCGTCGACCTTGCCGAACCCGATATAAGCCGTGCGCACTGAAACTTCGCCGTCGTTGCCGGCTGCCACCGCCCCACCCGGCGCGATGGCTTGCAGCACGCTGCCGTCGGCGATCTCGAATGCGACCCCGCCGCCAGCGTCGGATGCGCCTCGAATCTTGCCCTTCAGCAGATTGGCCGAGCCGACGAAATCGGCGACGAAACGGGTGCGCGGACGGTTGTAGATTTCTTGCGGGCTGCCGATTTGCTCGATGACGCCGACGTTCATGACGATGACGCGATCGGAAATCGCCAGGGCTTCTTCCTGGTCGTGGGTCACATAGACCGAGGTGATGTCGAGGCGGCGTTGCAGGTCGCGCAATTCGACGCGCATCTCGGCCCGCAATTTAGCGTCGAGGTTCGACAGGGGCTCGTCGAACAAGACCACAGTCGGCGAGAATGCGATGGCGCGCGCCAGCGCCACGCGCTGCTGCTGGCCGCCCGACAGCTTCGATGCGCCGCGATCGGCGAGATGGCGCATTTGCACGAGGCCTAACGCACGATCGACCGCCTCCTTGATCTGTGCCCCGGACTGTTTGCGGACCTTGAGGCCATAGGCGACGTTGTCGAACACCGTCATGTGCGGCCAGACGGCGTAGGACTGGAACACCATCGATACGCCGCGATTTTCCGTCGTCACATTCAGCTTTTCGGCGGCCGAATACATCGTGCGTCCATCGATCCTGATGGAACCGGCGGACGGCTGCTCGAGGCCGGCGATCGCGCGTAGCGTCGTCGTCTTGCCACAACCTGACGGACCGAGCAGCGTCACGTGCTCGCCGCGCCCGACATCGAAGCTGACGCCGTTGACCGCGAGCACGTCGCCCGCGTAGCGCACCACCAAGTCTTTGACCTCGATACGCGTGATCTGCTGTCGCTCTGGTCCGCTCACGACATCTCCCTTTGTGACTCTCGTGTGACCCGGAACAGGATGATCAGCGCGAGCATCACCACGAACGTCTGAATGAGCGCCATGGCGGCGGTCAACTGCGTCCCGGAGTTGGCCCACGTCGAAACGATGGAGGGGCCGATCACCTTGGAGTGGGGGCCCATCAACAGGAGGGAGGCGCCGACCTCGCGCACGGAGGCCGCAAACAGCAGCATCCACGCTGCGATGATGCCGGGTTTGAGCAACGGCAACGTCACCGTGCGCATTTGATAACCCCATCCCGCACCACAGACGCGCGCGCATTCCTCGAGGCTCTTGTCGATTTGCAGGACGACGCCGGCGATGGTGCGCACGCCCAATGGCAACAGCACGGTGAAGTAGGCGATGCCGAGCAACCACAGGCTGCCATAGAGGCCGCCCGGCATATTGATCCACGCCCAGAGCAGTCCGAGGCCGAAGACGAGGCGCGGCACAGAGGACGGAAACATCGCCAGATACTCGATCGCGCCGCGTCCCTTCAGGTTCGAGCGATAGATGATCCAGACGAGCACGGTCATGACCAGCGCACCGACAGTCGCCACGCCGATGCCCAGCACGATGCTGTTCAGGAGCGCTCCGCGAACAGGCCCCAAAGCCAGGGCTTCCTGATAATTGTTGAGCGTGAACGTCGCTTGCGACAGGATCACCGTCGCGAAAGTCTGGAACGAGGTCAGCAATAGCGCGCCGACGGGCAGGATGACGGCAAGCAGAATGTAGAGCAGGCAGAACGAGAACAAGAACCAGGAAAAGCGGCCCATATCCATGGGGCGAGGCCGGAACGCCTTGCCGGTGATCGTGGCGTAGCTGCCGCGGGTGACGATCCAGCGATAAAACGCCAGCATCGCCACCATGACGAGAAACAATGACAGGCCCATAGCCGCGGCCTTGCCGTAGTTGGGCGGGAACGCCTCGACGGTGCTCCAAATCGATGTCGTGACGACATAGATGCGCCCCGGAATTCCCAGCACGAGGGCGGCTGCGAATGATCCCAGCATCTCGGCGAAAACGAAGAGCGTGGCCCCAAGCACACCCGGCAGCACGAGCGGCAGGGTCACGGTCAGCGTCGTGCGCAACTTCGAAGCGCCCATCACGCGCGCCGATTCCTCGAGTGCGGGGTCCATGGATTTCATCGAGGCGGAAATCATCACGTAAGCGACGGTGCCCTCGAACAGCGCCATCACCCAAGCGATGCCGAAAAGCGTGTAAATGTCGAAGGGGTCGTTCGTGCCACCGACGGCGTGCCACGCCTGATTGAAAAAGCCGCTTTTGGGCGCGGCCAGAACAGCCCACGCAAGCGCCCCGACGAGCGGCGTCATGTAGTATGGCACTTCCATCAAGCGTTCGAGCTTTTCGCGGGCGGCGACGTTGGTGCGGGTCAAAATCCAGGCGAGCGTAAAGCCGATAAAGATCGCCATCACGGTCGCCATGAGCGCGACGTAGACCGTGTTGAGGATGATGTCGAAGTCTTCGGTGAAGAGCGAAAACAGGTTGTCCGTGCCGTGCTTGGTCGCCGGAAACGACATCGGGTCGCCGACGTTGAACGCTTTCTCGAAGAGGAAGAGAACTGGCAGCAGAACGAGAAAACCCACAACGAGAATGATGCCGAGGCTGATCGGGATCTGCCAGCCGAAGCGATGTTTCATATCGCCGAGGGCGTGATCGACGAGCGCTTTTTGCATCGTGTCCTCGTGGTGTTCCTGACGTCACGCGGCAGCCTGACGCCGCAGCGCGACAAACGTGTGGGGCAGTTCATCGCCAACCCCACCAGCCATCATCGTCCCCGTGAAGGCGGGGACCCGAGGCCCGCGGCAGAAGTTCACCGGCGTCGAACTAAAATGCGCATTATCAGGGTTCCCGCTTTCGCGGGACTAACGTTGAATGCGATCGCGCCTAGCGTACCAATCCGAAGTTGGGTCCAAGCTGCGCCCAATGAGCTTTGGTCGAATGCCGCTTGGGGTTCCCGACCGATAAGCAGCGGCGGGATCTACTTGCGCGCCCCGATGATGCGATCCCACTCCTTGACGAACTCAGGCCGCTTCTTCTCGAAGTCGTCGAAGTCGGCTGGGAAGAGCAGCTTCATTTCCGTGATGGGCAGGGCGCCCGGAGGTGGGGCGACGTCGGCGCGCGGGGAGTGATTGAACAGCACCTCGGCATAAACCTTCTGCCCGACCGGGGAGAGGAACCAGTCCAGGAAGAGTTGCGCCGCATTCGGGTTGGGGCCGTCCGAGACGAGGCCGACGCTCTGCTGGGCCGAGGGAAGACCGGTTGCGGGTGCGACGAAAACGAGGGGCGCGCCCTTTGCCTTGAACTCGACGAAGCCCGAATACTGGGCTGCCATGATCACTTTGTCCTGACCGTCGATGAGGCGGCCGTACTGCTGCACGTAGCTGTCGAAGGCACGTGGCTTGTTCTCGCCGAACTTCTGGAAATAGGTCTCGCCCAGGATTGGCTTGAGCACGTACCACGCCGCCATTTGCAGGCCCGAGTTGGAGACTTTGACGTTCATCACGTCTTTCCACTTCGGGTCGAGCAGATCCTCCCATGACTTGGGGGCATCCTCGGGCTTCACGACGTTGGGATTGTAGGCGATGCCGCTCGGGATGATGCAGCCCCACGTGGTGAAGCCCTCGGGCTTGCTTTTGTACTCGGGCTTGTAGGCGGCCATCTCGGGCGAGATATATTGGCGCCAGCCACCGCGACGCTGGAAGTCCTGCGCCATGCCCATGTCGGAAATGAACATGGTGTCGGCGAGGTAAGCCTTAGCCTGCCGCTCGGTCGAGATCTTGGCGTAGAGCGCGCCTGCCTGCAGCCGCACGTAGCCCGTCTTGATTTTGGGGAACGTGTCCGAGAAGGCTTTGAGCAGAGCTACCTGACCCTTCTCAGGATCGGTGGAGTACTGCACGATCTGGCCCTCGGCCTCGGCCTTCGCGACATCGGCGCAGGTCTTGAAGCCCTGCATCTGCTTGGGATTATCGCAGAGTTTGGCCTGAGCCGAGGCGATCGACCCGAGGGGTAGAGCGAGGGTCAGTAATGCCGTACTGGCGGTTGCGATCAGCTTCACGGGCGTCTCCCTGGAATCCGTTCATCGTTGTCGGTTCTGGACACGGCTGAACGCTGCATCGCCAGCGCTCGACGTCAGTCTAGACGCAACGATCGAGTCAACGCCACTCCCATCGCGCTGGTCCAGGTTCAGACGTGGCGCATCATGAAAATCGAAAAGGGATCGGCCGTATAGTCGTCGAATGGTCCACACCGCACGAAGCCCGCACTTTCGTAAAGCCGCAACGCCGGTAGAAAGGCCTCTGCGGAGCCGGTTTCGAGCCACAGACCCTCCAGGCCCATAGCCTGTGCTTCTCGCAGAACGTGATCCAGGATGGCGCGGCCTATTCCCTGCCCCAGATAGGCGTCCGCGACACGCATGGATTTGAGCTCGCCGCGTATGTCACCGAGTTGTTTCAGGGCTCCGCAGCCCGCGATCTCACGGCCGACCCATGCGGACCAGAAACTGACGCGAGGATCGCGTAATTTATCGATGTCGAAGGCATGAACGCTACAGGCTGGCGAATTGGCATGCATGCCGCGCAAATGGTGCGTGATCAGATCGCGTGTGGCCTGGCCCGAAAGATCATCGCGGCGGAATTCGACGTGCTCACGTGCGGGGCGCTTGTCCATCTGCTTCATCTCGAACTCGTTTGTGGTGTGCGAACCATGCCGGCTCAACCGGCCTTCCCCAAGATCGTCGCCCTAGCTTTGTGTTCGCCGCTGTGATGAATGTCGCGAACCAGCCCCGTCAGCATCTCCCGCTCGGTTGCATTGCGCACAGGGATCGAGAACTCGCAATTGGTGACGACGTCGCCGAACCGTTCGAGGAGCCTCTTGCCGATTTCCGCGTAGGTGCCCACGACGACGAACTGGTGCAGGACATCGTCGGAAATCAGCTTGGGGAGTTCTTCCCATTGTTGGGCGCGCGACATCAGTTTCGCCTCGTTGTCGAGATCGGCGAGGCCGTGGTGGGCGAAGGCGCGGATATAAGCGGGCGTCGAGGCGTAGAAGGCAATGCGGGCGCGCGGATCGCGGATCTTGTCCTGCAATTCTT
>JANOKV010000251.1:0-2353 GCA_031419415.1 Hyphomicrobiales bacterium
GAGCTGCAGCTTTCGTCGTAACGAGCGTCGCATCCGCTGGCGCCACGCGCCCGCTGGCGAGCTTGACGCAACTTTTCTCGACCGCCACCGCTGCATCGCCTTCGATCAGGTCGATGCCCGCATCGACGAGCGCACGACGAGCCCGCGCACGCGCCGTGGCATTGAGTGTCGGCAGCAGGTCCCCGCTCCCGACCAGTGTAAATGTGTAGTCGTGCGCATCGATCCCCGTCCGCACGCCCTCGTCGAGCAATCTGTGCCGGATCGCCAGCACGAGTTCGAACCCAGCCGCCCCCGTGCCGATCACCACGAACCGCCGCGGCCCCTGCAACGCCGTCGCGCGCGCCAGCAACTCTTTCCATCGGGGCCCGAACGTGGAAACAGGTTTGACCGATAACGCAAATTCCTCGGCGCCCTCGATGCCGTCGAGCATCGGCGTGATACCCGTATCGATCGACAGGATGTCGTAGCCGATCGGTGGCCGGCCGCGCACCAGAACCTGGCGCGTCGCGCGGTCGACGCCGATGGCTTCGCCATGGACCAGCCGTGCGTCGGCAAATCGCGCCAGCCGGATGACATCGATGGTGCACTGATCTTCGGTATAATGCCCCGCCACCCAGCCAGGCAGCATGCCCGAATAGGGCGCATCGAGTTCTTTGGCGATGAGGGTGAGACCGACGCCGGGTTCGGGTTGCATCCCGAACGCCCGCAGCACGAGCACATGGGTGTGTCCCCCACCGATCAATACGATGCGCTTGCGGATCGGCACGGACCCAATCATCGCCGATCCATCGGTGTGCGGGACACAGGCCACGTCGGATGCGCCGGCGCCATGGGCCAGTCTGTGGGATCGATCATCGCGGCCATGCGATACTCTGCCAAAGGTTCATCGAGGGGGTCCGTGCGCGTGCCCTGTGAGTGATAGCGCAAGCCGACCCGCAATGCATGCCTTCCAGAAATCCGTCCGTTTCCCTGGCATTTCCCGGCATCGCGCGCAATAGTGCCGGCGCCAAACTGACGGAGAGACAAACATGCCCGGAATTCTGCTCGTCACCGGAGCCTCACGCGGCATCGGGGCCGCAACCGCGCGCCTGGCCGCACGCCAGGGCTGGGATGTAGCGATCAACTACGCCACCAATCATGCGGCAGCCGAGGCCGTAGCCGCCGATGTCCGCGCCGCCGGTCGTCGCGCCGCGACCCTTCCGGGCGACATGGGCGATCCGGCCGCCGTTGCCGACGTGTTCAGCCGCCTGGACCGAGAACTCGGCACCCTCGATGCCTTCGTCAACAATGCTGGCATTCTGTGGCCGCATTCGCGCTTCGTCGACATCTCTCGCGCGCAGCTCGCGCGCTCGATCGCGGTCAACTTGACGGGTGTCTTTACGTCCAACCAGGAAGCCGCGCGCCGCATGTCGACCCGGCTCGGCGGCAAAGGCGGCGCCATCGTCAACATGAGTTCGATGGCGGCCAAACTCGGCGGCGCATTCGAATGCCTCGACTACGGCGTCACCAAGGGCGCTGTCGATACCATGACCGTGGGCCTCGCCAAGGAGCTGGCCGCAGAGGGGATCCGTGTCAACGGTCTGCGTCCGGGACTGATCGATACGGAAATTCACGCTGGTGCAGGGGAGCCCAGTCGGGTGGCGCGCCTCATGTCGACGGTTCCGCTCGGGCGTGGCGGCACGGCTGACGAGGTGGCGGACGCGGCCGTGTGGCTGTTGTCGGATGCCGCGCGCTACATCACCGGCGTCACCATCGACATCGCGGGCGGACGCGGCATCTAAGCCCGACGCAAGGACGAGCCGACCAGATCAGACGAGGGGACGAAGACATGGCACGACAATCGATGGTGACGCTGCGACACACCGCGATCACGCTGGCAACGTTCGCCGCTTTCGCCAGCGGCGCGGCACTTGCTCAAACACCCAAGCGGGGCGGCGAGCTCGTTTATGCCGTGCTCGGGGATCCGCCGACGATCGACTGCCACGCCGCGACGAGCTTTGCGACCATGCACTACGTCTCGCCGCACTACTCGTTGCTGGTCAAGATCGATCCGAAGGACACCTCCCGCGTCGCACCGGATGTCGCGACGGCGTGGACGGAAAGCGACGACAAGCTCACCTACACCTTCAAGCTGCGCTCGGGCGTCAAATTCCATGACGGGACCGCGCTCACGTCGGCAGACGTGAAGGCGAGCTTCGATCGCATTCGCAAACCGCCGGAAGGCGTCGTCTCGATCCGACAGTCGCAATACGCACGCATCGCCGAGATCGATGCGCCCGATCCCACAACCATCGTGTTCCGCTTGAAAACCGCCTCGCCCGCGTTCCTGCAGTCGCTCGCGAGCCCCTTCAAC
>JANOKV010000252.1:0-7616 GCA_031419415.1 Hyphomicrobiales bacterium
TACCTCCAAATTTGGGGGACGATGAAGGACGAGATCTTCCCGGCTGTGCCCCTGTTCATCTTCATGGGGTACATGACGGAGCAAGCCGGCCTGATGGAGCGCTTGTTCGGGGCGCTGCGCAGCTTGCTCGCGCCCGTGCGCGGCTCGCTCTATATCGCCGTCATCTTGACGGCGACCATCTTCGCCATGGCGACCGGCATCGTCGGCGCAGCAGTGACGGTGCTCGGCATCATGGCCGGGCCGATGATGATCAAATCGAACTACGATGCCAGGCTTTCGGCGGGCGCAATCGCGGCTGGCGGCACACTGGGCGTTCTCATTCCGCCGAGCGTCATGCTCGTCGTGATGGGCCCGACCATGGGCGTGCCCGTCAATCTGCTCTATGCGGCAGCCTTCGGGCCGGGCTTCCTGTTGGCTGGCCTATACATTCTCTACACGTTGACCCGCAGCTTCCTGAAACCGGAACTCGGGCCACCGATGACGGGGGTGGAAGTCAAGGAAGCCTATCTCGCCATGACGACCGAGAAGGTCCGTCCCGGCGTGCTGGTGGTCGGTGCCCTGGCGCTGATCGTCATCGTCTATGTCGCGGTGACCCTCTTTTTCGGCAATTTGAATTACAAGGGGCCGTCGTTCCAACTCACCTTCGGACGACGCAAGCCCGATGTCGATACCATCGCGTTGGTTTTGGCTCTCGCGTCGCTCATTCCCTTCTTTATGAAACCCTACTTCCGAGCGGTTGTCATCGGTATCGCGCCGCTCGCTACCCTGATCGGCGCCACGCTCGGCACCATCATTACGGGCGCGGCGACGCCGACGGAGGCCGCCTCGTGCGGCGCCGCCGGCTCCGCGCTTTTGGCCCTGGTCTATGGAAAACTTACCCTCGAAGACAAATGGCGGATACCCACTTACGCCGTCATGGTCGTGGGTGCGGTGGTCGGCTTCATGTTCGGCAACCTGCTCATTCCGGGACCGACCGGTATGGCGTTCGCCATACTCTGTCTCGTCGTGGCTCCGGGTTTCCTGGCCAGCGCGCAGATGCGTAACGCCGCTTACGGCACCATGGTCACCTCGGGCATGGTGTTGTTTTTGGCGGTCGCCTCGAACGTGTTCGGCGCCATCTTCACCAAGCTCGGTACGGCCTCGATGATCACCAACACGCTGGCGGCATTGCCGATCGGAGATTGGTGGAAATTGGGCCTGATCATGGCGCTGGTGTTCGTGCTGGGCTGGCCGTTCGAATGGCCCGCGATCGTGCTGGTGTTCCTGCCGATCTTCCTGCCAGTCGTCGAGAAACTGAAACTGACGCCGTTCGGCGCAGACAAGCCGCTCAGCAAGCTCGAATTGCTGACGTGGTTCGGGGCGCTGATAGCGGTCAATCTACAAACGGCCTTCCTCAGTCCACCCGTCGCCATGTCTGCCTACTATCTGAAGAACGTGGTGCCGCAGTGGTCACTCGCCGTGATCTATCGAGGCATGGCCGACTACATGGTGATCCAGGTCATCGTTCTGGCCGCGCTTTTGGCGTTCCCAGCCATTGCGCTCAGCTCGGTCGTGTTCTTGTGGGTGGCGGGTCTCATGACCGCGATGTTCTCAATCATGGTCGGCTATACGCTCTTCTTCAGCAAAAAAGAGGCGTGACGGGTTTCGTCGCCACGGGGTGAAAAGAAGGGCGGGGCCGGCAACGGCGCCGCCCTTCTTGCGTTCTAGGGTCGCCTCACGGCAAGTTTCGGTTCGATGAGCAAATCGTCGAGGGTCGCATGAGCACCGTGTTTCTCCATCCTTATCTGGTCGGCAGTGGCGGCATTTTGTTTCTCATCGGGGTGTTGTGCTGGCGTTGGGCGTCACGCCATAACCTCACCGATCTCGTCGTGGACGCGGCCGTGCACGTGGCTTGGAACAAGGGAAAGCACGCCTCGGCCGCCGATACCGAAATCGCCAAGCGCCTGCAGGACATCAAAGCGGAAACCTCCAACACCGAACGCGCCAAGTCGGTCGCTGGTCACGCGGCCCGGCATTTCGCTGCGCAGGCCGCCAATGTGGTCGGACTTGTCGCTATGCTGGCGGGCGTGGCCCTCATCGGGCTCGCCTTTTATTTAGGCTGACCCTGGTCGTTCGTCGTCGCTGCGTGCGTGGCGCTTGCCTGTCGGCCCCTGCGGCTTAGAGTGGGCCGAACGCGCCGCATCGACAGCTGCGACTGTCGGATGGGGTGCTGGCGGAGGACAAGGGGGCGAATGACCGACGCATTCCCGCATCTCTTCGCGCCGATCCCCATTGGGCGGCACGAGGCCAAGAATCGCATCATGCGCGTGGCCACCACGGCCAACCTCGCCGACCGCAATCGCGTTGGGCCGCGCCTGCTCGAGTTCTACCGGACACTGGCTAAAGGCGGCGTCGGCACGATCGTCACCGAAGCCTTGCGCGCCCAAGCCAACGATCCTTTCGGGCCGGGCGCTCTCGTCGTTTTCGATCGGGCGGGAATCGATGGGATGCGCCAGCTCTCCGATGTCTGCCACGCGGAGGGCGCGTTGCTGATCGGACAGCTCAACATGGGCGGCCGCCAGCATCTGGCGTCGCGCGTCGTGCCGTTCATGATCGCGCCGTCGGCGATTGCGTGTCCGCGATCGGGTGGCGTGCCGCATGCGCTGTCGACGCGCGAGGTGCGTGAGGTGATCGAGACCTTCGTCATGTGCGCCGTGCACTGCATCGAGGGCGGCATGGACGGCGTCGAAATCCACGGCGCACAGGGCCACCTCATCCAGCAATTCGTGTCGCCGTTCTCCAACCACCGCACCGACGAGTACGGCGGTAGTCCGGAAAACCGCCTGCGCTTCCCGCGCGAGATCCTGGAGGGTGTGCGCCGGCGCGTGGGCAGCCGTCCGATTGTCGGTTTTCGCATGGGCGTCGAGGAGTTCACGGACGGTGGGCTCGGCATCGAAGAGACGGTGGAGATTGCACGGCTGCTGTGCGCGGAGGGCCTCGTCGATTATCTGTCGCTGGCGCAAGGCAACTTCAATTCGATCGAGACGCATCTGCCCGATCGGCATTGGCCGATCCTGGCGTTTCGCGCGCTACATGCCCGCTTCAAAGCGGTAGCCAACGGCGTGCCTGTGATCGCCTCGACACGTATTCAAGGACCCGAACAGGCCGAGGCCGTTCTGGCGGCGGGCGAGGCCGACATGATCGGCATGTGCCGGGCGCTGCTCGTCGATCCCGAGTGGCCAGTGAAGGCGCGCAGCGGCCGGGCCGACGACATTCGCCGATGCATTGCGTGCAACCAATGCTGGGGTTGGATCTCGGCGGGCGAGCCAATCGCGTGCGCGACCAATCCGATGGCGGGGCGTGAGTATCTGTGGCCCAAGCTCGAACGCGACCGGGCCGAATTCTCGCGCCGCGTGACGGTGGTGGGCGGAGGCCCCGCTGGCCTCGAGGCGGCGCGCGTTGCCGCAATGCGCGGGCATCGGGTGACCTTGCTCGAGAAGTCGTCCGCGCTCGGCGGGCGGATCAAATCCGTGCACGAGGTGCGCCACCACGAAGAGATGCGCCATCTCACCGATTTCCTCGTGCAGCAGGTCGCCAAGGCCGGCGTCGATGTCCGGCTCGACACGGCGGCGACGGCGGAAAGCTTGGCCGCTGACGCGCCCGACCATGTGATCATCGCCACGGGGGCTGTCGCTTATGCACCGGAGTTGCCGGGAGACGGGTCGGTGCCGGTGCTGACCGCAGATGGCCCGGTGCCCTTGGACGACAGGCCCGGTCGCCACGTCGTCATCGTCGACGAGGATGGCTACTACTGGACGAGCGCGGTGGCCGAGAGTGTCATGGCGCAAGGCCGCGTGCCGGTGATCGCGACGCGTGTCTTCGAGGTGTGTCGCGAAATTCCGATGGTCTCTCGGATCGCGTTTCTGCGGGAGCTCGACAAGGCCGGCGGCATGGCCAAGCCCAACAGCTACGTGGCGCGCGCCTCCAATGGCAGCGTCGTCTTCCGCAATTACCTGACCGAGCGCGAAGAGGTGCTGGAGGACGTGGCCGCCGTCGTCTGGGTCGGCCCGACCCGGCCATCGACGGACCTCGCCGAAGACCTGCGTACGGCGGGGTTCGAGGCTCATCAGATCCATGTGGTGGGCGATGCGTTCGCGCCACGCCGGTTGGCCAACGCGCTCGTCGAGGCGCACACGGTCGCGCGGGTCATCGGCAGTCGTTCACGCCTGTAACGCATCAGAATTGAAATACGAGGAGCAGTGACGGATGGCGAGTTTCGAAAAGCGCAGCATCAATGCGGAGACAGCGCTGATTGCGTTGCAGGCGGCGATTGCCAAGGCACGTCAGATGGGACACGCGATGTCCATCTCAATCGTCGACGAGAGCGGCATCACCAAGGCGGCCGTGCGCATGGACGGCGCGTCCGCGCTGACGCAGAGCATCGCCGAGGACAAGGCCTACACGTCCGCGACGCTCGGCCGGCCGACACACGCGCTGTGGGACTTCGTGAAGGGTGATCCGCCGCTGCTGCACGGTTTGACCGGGTATCCGCGCGTCGTTGTTTTCGGTGGCGGCTACCCGATCATCGAGGCGGGCAAAGTGGTGGGCGCGATCGGCGTATCCGGCGCCCACTATTCCGATGACATGGAGGTGGCCCGGGCGGGCCTTGCGTCGATTGGCGCGCCCGTGGGATAGGACGGCCGCTGCGCGTCAGCGCGAAATTCGCCCGCCCGCCTGCGGCCCTCATGCCGCGTGGCGTTGATCGCCGTCGGTTGTCCGCGCCGCGTTCAATTCCAGCTGATACTCCTCGAGACGGCGGATGACGTCCGCCAGTTTTTCCGTTTTGGCCGTCACGTAGCTGGGTTCGTCCATGTGCGCATTGCGTTCGACCCGACCGGGGGAGGCCGACCGATTGTTCGTCAACTGGTCTACTCTGTGGCGAAGGACAGCCTGCAATGCGTGTTGCTCGATTTCTTGCTGGTCCAATACGGCGTCGGGCACGGAGACGAAACGAGCGAGGCTGTAGAACGCGACCCAGGCACCCAGGACCATGCTGGCATAGACACCCAGGATCAGGATGGCCGGCACCGTGAAATTGAATTCGGCGGCGACGCCCAGAACGAAGGGAACGAACCAAGAGACGCTGGACACGGCCGCGACGAAGGTGAGCCCGATCATGTGGCGGGGCAAGCCCGGATTGAACATCTGCCGGCCCTTGCGGGACTTCAGGTAAGACAGCGCGATGTTGTGCACGGCAAAACCGTTGATCGTCAGGATAGCGACGATGATGACCTTTGCCCAGACTTTCTCATTCATGAGGAAAGCCGGATCGGCCGTGTATCGAACATAAACGAGGGCGGCGCCGCTGACCCAGAGAAGCCCCAGTCCTGCCAAGACGATGTGCGACAGGTGTTGCACGCTTTCGATCGTATGTTTCTCGATTGGTGCGAGAATTGCCCGCTTCAAAATCAACATATCCGCCAGTATCGCCCCACCGAAGCCCATCATTAAACCAACGAGATGGATGAGTTTCAGTGCAGTCAAGATGGACATGGAAACTCCTGGGAGATTTTGGTTGCTTGGCGATTGGTTAATTAGCGAACAAACAATTGTTCGGTTGGGTTAGGGTTTATATGAGCAAAGCCGTTGCAATAATATCAACAGTTTAGATACATTTGTATGCAGTTCGTGTTGTTTTGAAGTCTAAAATGTTTCGAATTTGAACATTCCCAAAAAGGGACGGTTAATCCAGGGGCATGAACTGCGCAATCGTGGAATGTGCACGAGCGAACGCAAGCTGCTGACCAATCAAGCCGATCCGTATATGTTGGTGGCGATGGTCGCAGACGGGCCGTCGGTGCATCTGGTCCGGAGAATCACACGATGTTGACAGTTTCCAAGGGCCGGCCGTTGGTGACGACGATTACCGGGTCGTTACCGCGGCCGCATTGGTTTACGCATAACCTGCAAGGCCGGCCGTTCTCCGTCGCCATGACGGACATTGCGTTTCGCGAGCAGTACACCGATGCGGTCACGACCTACCTCAACGATCAGGCGCGGGCGGGGCTCGACCTGCTGACGGATGGCGATGCGCGGTGCGATTGCGATGTCGGCGGGCGGTCCTGGTTCGGTTATCCGGCGGAGCGCATGACGGGGCTCGATGGGTTCCACGTCGGGCGGGGGCGAACGGCGTCGAGCCGTGACAAGGGCCCCGGCGACATCATGTTCGAAGTGCTCGAGACGCGCGTTCTGCCGAAGGTGACCGGGCCGGTGAGCCGGGGACCGATGGAGTACGCGCGGGTCTGGAAGACGGCGCAGCGACTGACGCGCAAGCCGGTGAAATTCGGCGCGATCTCGGGGCAGATGGTGGCGACCAGCGTGCACGATGCCCATTATGGGGATCGCCGCGCGTTGACGATGGCGCTGTCGGCGGCGATGAACGAGGAGTTGACGGAGCTCGCTGATGCCGGGTGTGCGGTCATCCAAGTGGAAGAGCCTGCTATTCATGGCATGATCGGCGTCGATCAGAGCGACGTGACGAGCGATTTCCTCGTCGAGGCGTTCAATCGCGAAGTGCGCGGGCTGCGCGCGAAAACCGAAGTCTGGGTGCACACCTGTTGGGGCAACCCCGCCGCGCAGAGAACGGAAACGAAGCGGCGGTTCTACACACCGGCGCTGCCCTACTTCGATCGCCTCGAGGTCGATGTCGTGACGTTCGAGGCGGCCGATAACGGCGGCGACGAGATCGAAGATTTCGCGGCGGCGATTTCATCGGACAAGAAGATCGCCATCGGCGTCATCAGCCATCGCTCGTTGCAGGTGGAGCGGCCCGACGAGGTGGCGGCGTTGATCCGGCGCGCCTTGAAAGTGATCCCGGCTGAGCGGTTGATCGTATCGACCGACTGCGGCTTTGGTCGCCAGGGCATGAGCCGGCTGCACGCGTTCTATAAAATGGTGGCTCTGGTGCGGGGGACCAATATCGTGCGCCAGGAGCTGGGGCTGCCAGTCGCAGATCTTCTCGCGGGCGACGAGGCCGGCGCACTGATCTGATGTTGCCTACACCGGCCGGCGGCCCTTCCTCGCGGGTAATGCCTCGAGGCTGGCTGCTGGCGTGGCGGGCGTATCGATCACGCCATCGCTGGCGGAGTGGTTGGCGTAGGTCGCCCACGTCGGCGCATAGCTGCCGGCCTGGTCGCCCCAGGCGGTCCAGCCGGCGCGCGGGCCACGGGCGAAGAGCTCGAGGTAGGGACCCCAGCTACAGGCTTCGACGAGGTCGTAGAGTTCATCGGGTTTGCGCGAGTGTTCCCGTTTGATGGTTTTGAGGATGTTGACTTGGCGGCGGCCAGGCGCAAGCGTGCGCACGTCCTTGCCGCGCACGCCGAAGAGCACGAGCTCCGTCGTGTTGCGGAAGTAGAAGCCGACGCCGCGTCCATCGGGGCCGCCGTCTTTGCGGACTTTGTGCCAGACGATGTTGCTCTTGTAGGTGAAGCCCCACTCGGCCATCACCGCCAGTCCCTCTGGCAGAAGCGCGTTGGGCGCCCACAGATAAAGATGCGCTCGATCAGCGGCGATGTCGCGCACGGGAAGTTCGGCGATGTCGGGAAGCGCCAGCGTGCCGTAGCGCGCGAGCCGCCGAT
>JANOKV010000253.1:0-2021 GCA_031419415.1 Hyphomicrobiales bacterium
GAAGGCTGGAAGCTCGAGACCACGGCGCCGTTCAAACGCGCCGGCCTCGTGCCGGGTCTGTCGCCCGCAGGCGTGCGCCAAGCCTTTGCGCTTCCCGCCGGCAGCGCAGGCTCGGCGGAAACCAACGACGGCAAGTCACGCACCGTGTTCGTGGTTCGTGAGATCAAAACTGCCGATGCGCCATCCGCCGAAGAAAGCGAACGCCTTCGCCAGGAGCTGCGCGGTCAATACCAGGGCGATGCCTTGAGCGTCTACGTATCCTCGCTGCGTGATCGCTACGGCTATACGATCGATGAAGCCGTCTACAAGCGCGCCATCGGCGGAGACTTGCCCCAGTGATTGGCCACACCCGCTCAGCGTCCAACCGTCGAGCGGGTGCAACGCCCCGAGGATGCCTGCCGTGACCCGCACGACCCACCCCCCTGGCGCAACCGAACCCTTCGGTCCTGATTTTTCGCCACCCTTGGCGGAGTTCGAACGCATCTGGGCTGCGCAAAAGCCGCAACTCGTCTGGACCCGATTGATCGCTGATCTGGAAACGCCGGTCTCGGCCATGCTCAAGCTGGCGGGTGGGCGACAGCTGACGTTCCTGCTCGAGTCCGTCGAGGGCGGCGCGGTGCGCGGCCGCTACTCGATCATCGGCCTCGACCCCGACATCGTGTGGCGTGCCTTCGGCAACCGCGCCGAAATCAACCGCAAACCGGCAACCGAGCCCGATACATTCGAGATCGAAGCCGAGCCGACGCTCGCATCTCTGCGCACCTTGCTCGCACAATCGCGCATCGAGCTGCCCGAAGATCTGCCGCCGATGGCCGCCGGCATCTTCGGTTACATGGGCTATGATATCGTTCGCCTCGTCGAACACCTGCCCAACGTGGGACCCGATACGTTGGGCGTGCCGGACGCGATCCTGGTGCGCCCCACCGTCATGGTCATCTTCGACGCCGTGAAGGACGAGATGACGCTGGTCACGCCGGCCTATCCGCACCCCGGCATCGATGCAGCACACGCCTACGCCGACGCGTGCACCCGGCTGCAAGGCATCGTCGCAGCCCTCGACGAACCCCTGCCCCACCTCGCCGCCATGGCTGTCACCGGTCTCGCCGCGCCCGACCCCGTCTCCAACACCACGCCCGCCGAATACATGGGCATGGTCGAGCGCGCCAAAGAGTACGTGGCGGCCGGCGACGCCTTCCAAATCGTCCTCGCCCAGCGCTTCTCGGCGCCCTTCACGCTGCCTTCTTTCGCCCTCTACCGGGCGTTGCGCCGCACGAACCCGTCGCCCTTCCTGTTCCATCTCGACTTCGGCACGTTCGCCCTCGTGGGTTCGAGCCCGGAAATTCTCGTGCGCGCGCGCGATGGCGAAGTCACCATTCGCCCGCTCGCTGGCACGCGCCGGCGCGGGGCCACGCCCGAAGAAGATCGCGCGATGGAACGCGAGCTGTTGACGGACCCCAAAGAGCGCGCTGAACACCTGATGCTGCTCGACCTGGGCCGCAACGACGTCGGCCGCGTCGCCGAGATCGGTTCGGTGCGCGTCGCCTCCAGTTTCGACGTGGAGCGTTATAGCCAGGTGATGCACATGTCATCGACGGTGCATGGGCGACTCGATCCCAGCAAGGATGCTATCGATGCGCTGATGGCGGGGTTTCCGGCAGGCACGCTTTCGGGCGCCCCGAAGGTTCGCGCCATGCAGATCATCGACGAACTCGAGAAAGAAAAACGTGGACCCTACGCGGGCTGCGTCGGTTATTTCTCCGCTGACGGCAACATGGATACCTGCATCGTTCTGCGCACGGCGCTGGTCAAGGATGGGCGCATGCATGTGCAGGCCGGCGCGGGGCTCGTCGCCGACAGCGTGCCAAAGGACGAGCAGCAGGAATGCGTGCTGAAAGCGCGCGCCCTCTTTCGCGCCGCCGAGGAAGCCGTCCGCTTTGCCGGTCGCGCACGTCGTGGCAACGGGTGACCGACGGATCGGGGCGAGCGGGACAGATGCGCACGCCATTGCAGGCCGACTTGAT
>JANOKV010000254.1:0-10202 GCA_031419415.1 Hyphomicrobiales bacterium
AGGGGGCGGGGTTTCGGGCCGTCCACCGGCGCCTTGGCCGCCACCTCCGCCACCGCCTCGACCGCTGGGTGCGCCCATGCCGGATCCACCGCCGTCACTGCGAGCCGCTGGTGCAGGGGGCGGGGTTTCGGGCCGTCCACCAGCGCCTTGGCCGCCACCTCCGCCACCGCCTCTGCCAGCGCCTTTGGTCACCGGCGCGTCGCGTCCGTCCTGATCCTCTGCATTGCGTCCAGGGCCACTGCGGTCTCTCGGTTCTGCTTGGCGTCTGTCAGACCCATCCCCGCGGCCAGCGCCCTTGCCGCCTTTTGCCTCGGGCTGACGCGGCGCGGCTGCATCGCGACCCTCGCCCTTGCCGCCCTTCGGCTCGGCCTGACGCGCTGGTGCCCCGTCACGTCCATCACGCGGGGTGGTCGCGCTGCCCTTGGGCTCGGCTTGCTTGCCCGTCTCCCCCGAGCCAGCGACCGGTTCTCCACTTTTGGTCGCCGGCGTGTCGACTTCTTGGCGCGCTCGCCGACCTTGCTCGCGACCACGGGCGTCCGAATTGACATCGGCCGCCCGGGGCGAATTGGCAATCTGATCGGCCCTGCCGACGTTGTTGGGACGCTGTCTGGGCTGCGCGGCCGAAAGATTTGGGCGATAGGCGCTGATCGAATTCTGGTTCACGTCGGCCCGACCGGGACGGTCGCGGTCATTGATGCGATGAACGACCACCTGGCGATTGGTGGTCCGCTCGATGCGCTCGATGTTCACCACGTTGTTGACGACCACGTTGTTGACCACTCGCACCGATCCCAACGGGCGGGCGTTCCTAAAAATATCCCCGTTGCGCCGCCGTTCGATCACGACCGTCGCGAGGTTGGGGGCGAGAAAATCGCTCGCTTGAACGAAATGCCACGCACCAATGCCCACTTCCACGGGCCCGATAGAGGCGGCAAAAGCATAGCCTCGATTCGGCGGCGGGAGGGGGGCCCACCCGATATGATCGTCGGTCGATCTCCAGGTCACCCACGCGGGCGCCCAGACGTTGCCAGGCACCCAGAACCAGCCATAACCGTTGTCATAGCCCCAGCGTCCATAATGATAGGTGGCCCAGCCAAATGGCTCGTCCGATACCCAGTACCACCCATAGTCATTCGTATAGGCCCAGCGACCCAGCTCATAGGGCCGCCAGTCTGAATTGATGCTGGCGGGCAAAAATACAAAGCCGTGACGCTGACTTTGCACCCACCGGCCATGAGGCGCCAATTCATCGAAGAAGACGGCGATATCCACGCGTACCGACTGGGCCAGCGCCGGGGGCGAGATGACGCTGTCCAGTGCCAGTGGACCGATTGCTCCAGTCAAGCAGGAGAAAGCCAGGGTGGCGCTGCGAAGCATTGTCTTGGGAGGGGTCCAGGTCATTGTTCGGGTTCCGTTCTTCATCCATGTCCCGTTCGGGTTCGTATGGGAACGCAACCAAATCCAGCCCAGTTCCGCCAATTAACGAACGAAATCTCTGGAAGGCATCGGCGACAGCTCGGGGACGCGGTCGGGAACCTTTTCGCAAGTGGCCGGTTTAAGCCGCTGTTGCTCGTGCGGGAGTAACATATTGGGGAGCACGCGAATGAAGAGGGCACTCATTGAGATCCAAACGCGCCGGTGGGGAGAGGTGATCGCGTTCGCATCGGCAAGAAAAACTGAGCATGTCGGACGGGGGGAGTTCGGAACCGTGCCAGAGAAAAAGCCGAATTCGGCAAGTGTCGTAGGTCACGTAGGTTATGGGAACACTATCGAGGGCAAGGGGCCAAATGAACCGAGCGATTTGATCAGCAGCAAAGACGTCCATCCAAAGTTGATCGATAGGAAACTGCAAGCCGCTCTTGGGCGGCACCTTCGTGGCATGTTCGATGATGTGGCGAGATCACCCGTTCCTGACAAATTCCTCGAATTGCTCAAGAACCTCGAGACTAAAGAAAAGGAGCAGAGCTGATGACTGCTTGCTCACCCGCGCTGAAGCAGAGCCTGATCGCCCTCATCCCCAACTTGCGAGCTTTTGCAATTTCTTTGTGCGGGGATGCCGACAAAGCCGATGATCTCGTGCAAGATACGCTCATGCGCGCCTGGGACCATATGGACAAGTTCCAAGAAGGGACGAACCTGCGCGCTTGGTTGTTTACGATCCTTCGCAACGCGTATTTTTCGCATTATCGGAAGCGTCGCCGGGAGGTCGAAGACCGGGACGGCACGCGCGCTGCCGAGCTCGCGGTTCTACCCGAGCAACATGGCCATCTCGATCTGCAGGATTTCCGGCGAGCCTTGGCCACGCTGCCGCCCGATCAGCGCGAGGCCCTGGTGCTGGTGGGGGCGGCCGGCTTCTCCTATGAGGAAGCAGCGAACGTCTGCGGTTGCGCAGTCGGCACGATTAAAAGCCGGGTCAACCGCGCTCGGACGCGGTTGGGGCAACTCCTGCTCATCAAATCCGGTAGCGAATTCGGTGTCGATCCCGCGATCGAAGCCATCGTCGCTGCCGGGGGACAGCGGGTCGCGGCTCACAAATAGGCCAACCTTGCCTTGGGCCTGGGGAGGGGTGAGCAAACCGGGCCGCGTCAGTGGCCTTTTTTGTTGCGCGTACCGATAGGCTTTCAACGCCCCGCCTCGAACGACCAGCGGCAGCGTGCGCGTTGACCCATCCGCCTGGGGAGTGATAGCTCACTCCCACAGGCTGGGGATCGGTGGACCGTCATGCTCGCTGACAAGGATCGCATTTTCACGAACATCTATGGCTTCCACGACTGGAAGCTTGCAGGCGCGCGCGCACGCGGCCAATGGGACGGGACGAAAACCCTGATCGACAAGGGCCATGACTGGATCATCAACGAGGTCAAAGCATCGGGCCTGCGGGGGCGCGGCGGCGCTGGTTTTCCGACGGGTCTGAAATGGTCGTTCATGCCCAAGGCCGACCCGCGCCCATCCTATCTCGTCGTCAATGCGGACGAATCCGAGCCCGGCTCGTGCAAGGACCGCGAGATTCTGCGCCATGAGCCCCACCACCTGATCGAGGGCTGTCTACTCGCCGGTTTCGCAATGCGCGCCCATACGTGCTTCATCTATGTTCGCGGCGAATTCATCCGTGAACGTGAGCGCCTGGAAGCGGCCGTCACCCAAGCCTACGAGGCCAAGCTGATCGGTCGCGACAATATCCATGGCTGGGATTTCGATATCGTCGTCCACCACGGTGCCGGCGCCTACATCTGCGGCGAAGAAACCGCCCTCCTGGAAAGCCTCGAAGGTAAAAAGGGCCAGCCCCGGCTGAAACCCCCGTTTCCCGCCAATTCCGGCCTCTACGGCGCACCAACCACCGTCAACAACGTAGAGACGATTGCCCAGGTCGGCGAGATTTTGCGGCGCGGCGGCGCGTGGTTCTCCGCCATCGGCAAGCCCAACAATACCGGCACCAAACTCTTCCAGATCTCGGGCCATGTCGAACGGCCCTGCGTCGTCGAAGAGGCCATGGGTATCCCCCTGCGCGAACTTCTCGAAAAGCATGCAGGCGGCGTGCGCGGAGGCTGGGACAATCTGCTGGCTGTCATTCCGGGCGGCTCCTCGATGCCTTGCATCGCCGCGCCCGAGTGCCAGGACCTGACCATGGATTTCGACGCGCTGGTCAAGCTCAAATCGGGCTTGGGCACCGCCGCCGTCATCGTCATGGACAAGTCGACCGACATTATCAAAGCCTTCGCCCGCATCGCCTATTTCTACAAGCACGAGAGCTGCGGCCAGTGCACCCCCTGCCGCGAGGGCGTGCCTTGGATGTGGCGCTTGCTCGAGCGCATGGCGCGCGGCGAGGCCGATAAGAGCGAAATCGACAAACTGTGGGATGTCACCAAGCAGATCGAAGGGCATACGATCTGCGCCTTCGGTGAGGGCGCCTCATGGCCGGTGCAGGGTTTCTTGCGTAACTTCCGCGCGGTCATCGAGCAGCGTATCGACCAACGCGCCGCAGGGCAGCCGCTCGCCGCAGAATAAACGCACCTCGCAAACCGCGCTGTAACCCCGGTCGCACGGCGAGCGGGACCGTCGTTCTGGCGACTCGATCGTCCGTGAACGGCGACGCGATTGGTCGCAAACACCGATGCTTGCCTTTCGGTGCGTCATCTCTCATATGCATTCTGCGCATAGCAAGCTCAGCATAACCTTCCAGGATCGTTCAATGGGCACGACACGACACGTCCAAGTCCTCATTATCGGCTCGGGTCCAGCCGGCTATACGGCCGCCATCTACGCCGCCCGAGCCATGCTCAAACCCGTGATTATTCAGGGTATTCAACCCGGTGGTCAGATGACGATCACAACCGATGTCGAGAATTATCCAGGCTTCGCCAAGGTCATCCAAGGACCCTGGCTGATGGAAGAAATGCGCGGCCAAGCCGAGCACGTCGGCACCGAAATCGTCATGGATATGGTGACGAAGGTCGAGCTGGGCGCCACCCCATTCCGCGCGCACTGCGACTCCGGTGACGTTTTCACCGCCGATTCCGTGATCATCGCGACCGGCGCCCAGGCGCGCTGGCTCGGTTTGCCCTCCGAGGAAACGTTCAAAGGCTACGGCGTCTCTGCGTGCGCCACATGCGACGGCTTCTTTTACAAGGGCAAGGACGTGATCGTGGTCGGCGGCGGCAACACGGCCGTCGAAGAGGCGATCTTCCTCACCAATTTCGCGCGCAAAGTCACGGTCATCCATCGCCGCGACAGTTTCCGCGCCGAAAAAATCATGCAGGAGCGCCTGTTCAAAAACCCCAAGGTGGAAGTGATCTGGCACACCGCGTTGGCCGAGGTTCTGGGCAATGCTGAAACAAAATCCGTCACGGGCGTGCGCCTGCGCAACGTGCAGACCGGCGAAGTGACTGACCGCCCGGTGGACGGCGTATTCGTCGCCATTGGCCATGCGCCCGCAACAGAGCTGTTCAAGGGCCAACTCGAAATGAAATCCTCGGGCTATCTAATCACTCAGCCAGACTCGACGGCGACCTCCATCCCCGGCGTCTTCGCCGCGGGCGACGTCAAGGACGACATTTTCCGGCAAGCCGTCACCGCCGCGGGAATGGGTTGTATGGCTGCACTCGAAGCTGAACGCTGGCTCGCCATGAAGTCGGGTCACTGACACGCCTCACGACGCCTGCCTCGCGCATGGATTAATCATGGATTGGGACAAACTCCGCATCTTCCACGCCGCTGCCGAGGCGGGGAGCTTCACGCATGCGGGCGACACCCTGCGCATGAGCCAATCGGCCGTCAGCCGACAAGTTTCCGCCCTGGAGCGGGATCTGGGCATTTCGCTATTTCACCGCCACGCGCGGGGCCTCGTGCTGACCGAGCAAGGCGAGCTGCTGTTTCGCACGGCCAGCGACGTCGCAAACAAGCTGCAGACGGCGGAAACGCTGCTGGGCGATTCGACAACAAAGCCGGCCGGCGAATTGCGAATCACGTCCTCCGTCAGCCTCGGCTCCGTGTGGATCACGCAGCGCATTCGCGAGTTCATCGAACTCTATCCCGACATTCGCATCGAACTTCTCCTCAATGACGAGCCCGTCGATTTGTCGATGCGCGTGGCCGACGTGGCGATCTGGGCGCGCGAACCCCAGCAGAGCGACCTCATTCGCCGGCAGCTCTTTACCATGCAGGTGCACGCGTTCGCGTCGTCGAGTTACATTCGGAAATTCGGTGCGCCCAATTCGATCGACGATCTGGATCGGCACCGTCTCGTGTCCTTCATAGGCAACCCACCGGCTCATCTCACGTCGATCAATGGCCTCGAAACCCTCGGGCGGGAAAATCTCGAACCTCGCATCCCGGCTTTTCGCGCCAATACGGTGCTCGCGCTGAAATATGCGATCCGAGGCGGAATTGGCCTCGGCCTGATCCCCGATTATCTGACTGAAGAAGAAACGGATCTCGTTCCGGTGCTGCGAGATGTGCACATGCCTCGCCTGCCGGTCTTCTTCGTTTATCCCGAAGAGCTAAAAACAGCGAAAAAAGTACAAGTTTTCAGAGACTTCGTGGTGTCCAAAGCCAGGCAATGGAAGTACTGAAAAACGGACCGATCTAGGTTCGCAGACTGCCGCCGTCATGCGCGTCCTGCATGGCAAACATGCAGGCTCGTCAATTGTCCCGAAATCAGAAGTCGGGTCTAGTGTCCCTAGCTGTGACGGACAGCTCATGAAGGTCGTACCCTCCCTTTGACGCCTTCAGCTCGGTTTGATGACCGGGTGACGAACTAACAGCCGGGCCTTGCGCCCGGCTTTTTCTTTTTTGACTGTATGGCCCTCGGTCAGAGAATTTCGTCTTCGTCGAGCAGAACCTCAGCCTCCGGCGCAGGTCCAGGAGACGCGGGAATGTCGGCCAGCGGCGGCGCCTTGCGGGAACGTGCGCCGTCGCTCGACCATGCAATGTGGAAGAGCGCGTCCCCCATGTTCACGACCGGCAATGTGCTCGACCCGACGATGATGCCGCGTTGTGGGCTCGTGATCTCGGTTTGCACGTCTTCGTAAGGGTTGGCGACCCAGCCGATCGTTTCACCGACCGACACCGCATTTCCTATGCGTCGGACGGTTCGGAAGATCCCGCCATCAGGCGCACGCACCCATTTCGATGCATTGGCGAACACCGACTTTTGCACCGCCCGCGCGAGCGGAAGTTCGACCCCATCGGGTAGCTCGAGCATGCCGGTCTTCAGCATGACGTTGGCGATCCCGTCGACGCCGGCTTCGATCGCGAACTCGTCGAACCGCAGACCCTCGCCGCCTTCGTAGACCAAAACATTGCAGCCCATGTCCCGCGCCGCCCGCCGCAAGGACCCCGACCGTTCCGGGCTCTCCAAAACGACTGGTGCGCCGAACGCCTCGGCCAAGTCGCGAGACCTGGGATGGTGAGCGAAATCGGCTCGAATTTGCGGCAGATTCACGCGATGCACGGCAGCCGTGTGCAGATCGATGCCGACTTGGCAGCGGCTGACGACTTCTTTCAGAAACAGATGCGCCAAGCGCGCGGCCAGCGAACCTTGGGCCGACCCGGGAAAAGCCCGGTTCAGGTCGCGACGGTCGGGCAGATAGCGCGATCGGCCGATAAAACCGTAGGCGTTGACCACGGGAATGGCGAGCAGCGTGCCCGCTATGGCGCCAGGTTGCACTGTTTTCAGCACCCGCCGGATAATCTCGACGCCGTTGAGTTCATCGCCATGGATCGCCGCCGACACGAACATCGCCGGACCAGGGCGGGCACCATGCAGCACGTGCACGGGCAACGTCACCGGTGTGTGGTTGGACAATTTGGAAATCGGAAGATCGACCAACCGGCGCGTGCCTGCTGGCACTGATTCTGATCCTATTTCGAAGGCTCTGCGCACGGGTTGGGCTCGATTAGATTGTGTGGAGTTCACGCTAGGCAATACCGCGCCCGGCCCAACATACCAGAGGTTCGGGCCTCCCGCGCCTGCAACAGAAACTCATGGTGAGCCGCCAGGACCACCACATGGTCGGGCCGCGAGCCTACCACGGCCTGCCGGCGATCCGCTCGATCCGTTCCGCTCGCCACGTGCCGCCCATGGCCGTCTTCTGTCCACCGCCATAATCTGCGATTATAGGAGCAGCAAGCCCAATCGGTCGCGACGGGCTCCGGCATCGGCGAAGAAAGACGGGACACCACATGAGAGAGTTCGCACGAACGACAGCTCGGGTTTTGATGAGCGCTGGACTGCTGCTCTGCGCGGCAGGTGCCGGCGCGACGGCCACCGCCCAACCGTGTGGAAACGACGCCGCAGGCTTCGACCGTTGGCTTACGCAGTATCGCACCTATGCCGCGACCCAAGGCATTTCACTGGCGAGCATGAACTCCGCTTTGGGCGGCGTCGTCTACGACCAGACGGTCATGCGTCTCGATCGCGGCCAGAAATCGTTCAAGCTGTCATTCGAGCAATTCTATGCGCGCCGCGTTTCCGACTCGCTCATCCGCCGTGGCCGCGAACGCATTCAACAGCATGGCGCAGTTCTACAGCGCGTCGAGCAACGCTTCGGCGTGCCGGCGCCCATCCTCATGGCCATCTGGGGTCTGGAGACCAATTTCGGCGCGGACGGAGGCGGCAAATTCTCGATCGTCCAGTCGATTGCCACCCTCGCCTACGACTGCCGGCGCGCGGACTTTTTCCGTGAGCATCTACTGGCCGCTCTGCGCATCATCGAGCGTGGCGATATACCGGTGGCTCAGATGCGCGGCGGTTGGGCCGGCGAAATCGGCCCCATGCAGTTCCTGCCGGCGTCCTACATGAAATACGCCGTCGACTTCGACGGCGATGGTCGCCGCGATCTCTTCAACAGCATCCCCGATATGCTGGCCTCGACCGCCAATTTTCTCAAAGGGCATGGGTGGCAGGCCGGCAAGCCCTGGGATGAGGGCACACCGAACTACGACGTCATCCGGCAATGGAACAAGGCCGAAGTCTACGTGAAGACGATCGCCACGATGGCCAACAAGATCGCGGAGCGTCCGCCCGGATCGTCGCCGCCGTCACGCCCGCGCGAGCAGCGCGTGGACGGCCGTTAAATCAACCCGCGACAGACTGAGCGGCTCGATTAGAGCCTTCAGCGTTGCTCTTTCTTCCCGGCCTCCCGGATCTGGCTCAGTGTCTGGCGGGGGGTGAGCGCTTCGGGATCGATCTCCAGCTCGATGATCGCCGGCTTACGCGAAGCCAGCGCCCGCTCGAACGCCGGCTTGAACGCGGCGGTGCTCGAAACCTTTTCGCCATGGCCGCCAAAGGCGCGCGCGTAAGCGGCGAAATCGGGGTTCATCAACGTCGTGCCGACGACGCGCTCGGGATACTGGCGCTCCTGGTGGGCGCGGATCGTGCCGTACATGCCGTTGTTGGCGACAATGGTCACGATATCGAGGCCGTACTGTGCAGCCGTCGCCATCTCCTGGCCCGTCATCAGAAAGCAGCCGTCGCCGGCATAATTGACGACTGTTCGGGTGGGGTCGGCGAGCTTGGCGGCAATTGCGGCCGGCAGTCCATAGCCCATCGAGCCTGACGTCGGCGCGAGGCAACTCCGATATCCTTTGTATTGCGTGTAGCGGTGGACGAAACCGGCGTAGTTGCCCGCCCCATTGGTGACGATGCCGTTCTCGGGCAGCATGTCGGAGACTGTGCGCACGACTTCCGCGAACTGCACCGAGCCCGGCGTGACCAAGGGCGACAGTGAGGCGAGATACGCGCCATGCAACTCTTTCGTCGTCGCCGACCAGGGCTTTGACGCTGGCGCGGGTAAGCTCTCCAGAAAATCGACGAATGTCGCCGCCGTCGCATTGATCGGCAGATCGGCGCGGTAGACCGAGCCCAACTCGTTGCCCGACGGGTGGACGTGCACCAGGGTTTGCTTCGGATTCGGTATCTCGATCAGCGTGTAGCCCGATGTCGTCATCTCACCCAAACGCGCGCCCACGACAATCAGCAAGTCGCTGGCGCCGATCGCCGCGGCGAGCTTGGCGTCGAGCCCGATCCCCGCGTGGCCTGCGTAACACCGATGCCGGTTGTCGATGTAGTCCTGGAAGCGAAAAGCGGCCGCCACCGGCATATCGAACCGGTCAGCGAAAGCTTCGACCTGCTTTTGGATTTTCGCTGACCAACCGGGACCACCGACGATCATCAATGGACGCTGCGCCTTGGCGAGCAGAGCCGCAAATGTCGACTCATCGGCGGCGCTGGGTGCAGGCTCGGCTAGGCGTGCCGCCTTTGCATCGTCAGCCTGGCCGAGTGCGGACAGCATGTCCTCTGGCAATCCGAGCACGACGGGTCCGGGCCGGCCATTCTTGGCGACGTGGAAGGCCCGGCTCACGTATTCGGGAATGCGCGTCGTGGAGCGAATGACGGCCGTCCATTTCACGAATGACCCAAACAGCGACTTGGTTTCGATCTCTTGGAACGCCTCGCGATCCTCGTGCTTTTCACCAGGAAGCCCGAGAAACATGATCATCGGCGTCGAATCTTGCTGCGCGACGTGAAGGCCAGCCATGGCGTTGGCAGCCCCTGGTCCGCGGGTCACCATGCAAATACCGGGCTCGCCGGTGACCTTGCCCCAGGCTTCCGCCATCATGGCGGCGCCTCCCTCCTGCCGGCAGATCACAGTCTTGATGCGATTGGAGTCGTGCAGTCCATCGAGCGCTGCCAGAAAGCTTTC
>JANOKV010000255.1:0-9279 GCA_031419415.1 Hyphomicrobiales bacterium
CACCCAGGCTCGTCAGTTCGTCACGCATCTCGTTGCGCAGGCGCGATTCGAACTCCCCGCCGCGTGCGGCTTCGATCGCTCGGTTGCGGGGAAATTCTGGCGCGGAAAGCCTCAGGCGCTCGGGCGCAATGGTCTCGATCCGCTTGGCTGGACCGACCTCGCCGACGAGCGCCCGCGTCACGGCCGCGCGGCGTGCCTGCTGGTCGGCGATGCGTTGGGGATCGGACACATAAGCCGGGATCGCGCCGGCACTCATGAGCAGAAGCGTTTTGTAGAAATCCGTCGACACGAAATAGCGGGCCTCGGCTCCCTTGATGGTCTGCACCGCGCCTTCGACGGTGGCGCCTGCGCCCAACACGCGGCGCACCAGACGCTGGCGTGTATCGTCCTCGATACGATCCGGGAAGGCTTCGGCCGCATAGCCTTTCGCATCCGAGATCGGATGAAGCTCGGCCAAGACGATTTCGGCATTGCCCTGGGGGTCGGGCAACAGCGCCACGCCAACGACGGTGATCAGTTCTTTGCGACCGATTTCGGCTGTGTTCAGTTTCCAGGGCTTTTTCTGAGCGATCGCGAAATACCGCGCCAGCCCTGCGCTGACGAGGTAACGCGCGCGGTCTCCTGGTATCGGGCGCACGGCGCCGATCGTGCCGCCGGCGGCGAGCACCGCACGCATGTCGGCGACGAGGGGCTGGTGGTCGTCGAGCACGATTTCGGATGCAAACCCATCACTGGCGTGGGCGTCCCCCACAGGCGTCAGCGCCTGCGAAAGCGCGGCGAGCGTCGCCTTGGGATGCAGCGTGTTGGCGAGCGTCTGGTCGATGACGTCTTCGAGTTGATCGGCCGTCAGTTCGTTGCGCCCCTCGAGGTCGGTCAAGGGTGACCGCACGGCGTTGGCGCCGAAGAGGCCCGACATGAACACGAGGCTGTCGATGGCGATCGCAATGGCCAAGGCGAGATAGGCGAGGCGATTGCCGTCCTGGAACGCATTCCAGGTCACGACGAACCTGTGCGCCTTGTCATCCCGGTTGAGATCGATGGCCGAGAGCTTGGCGGCGAGCTCTCCGACATCGCGACTGGCCAGTCCGCTATCTTGGAGGCAGCGGCGTCCGAAGCCCAACATCACATCGGTGCCGCCCGATGGGGGCAGCTTGTCGCCGCCGACACAGTTGCGTGCGTAGGTCTCGATACCGGCATTGAGCGCGAACACACGCGCCGAGGTCTCGACGGCTTGCTTGGCGTCGCAATCGATATCGCGGACCTGATCTTTCGTGGCCGGGGTGGAAACCATGGCGGAATGGAGCTGCGTGCAGTGCGCCGTCAGCGCGGCCATTTTCTCGACGGTCGGTTCTTGCCGGAAATCGGCGCGGGCACGCTCGAAAGCCGTGCGCACGCGCGCCGGATCGATTTTCGGAGTGGCGGCGTCGTCCTTGTGGGATTCGGCGGCGGCGATGCGCGCCTCGGCGGTCTGGGCTTCGCCTTTGGATTTCGCAATGTCGCCGTCGATGCCCGCCAGCTCGCGTTCGATCTGGGCGATGCGCTGATCGATGGTCGCGACGCGCTTTTGCGCATCGCGCACCCGTTCCTCTTGAATCTTCATCGCCTCCTGTTGGCGCGCGAGTTCAGCCATGCGCTCGCGCCATTGGGGGCCGCGTCCGGATTTGAGGGTGCCCTCTGCACCCTTCTCCTCGGCTTGCGCGTCGATACGCTTGGCGTCGAGGTTGCGGGCGCGTTCGTCGAGTTCGGTTTTTACTTTGGCGAGGTCAGCGGCCAATTCCGGGCGCTCGCTGCGCAGTCGCGACAACTCGTCGGTGTGCACGGTTTTCTTCGAGATCAAGCCGGCTTGACCGGCCAATGCGGTTGAAATGCGTTCTTGCTGCTCGGCCGTGCTGCGGCGGCGCGCTTCCATTTGCTGAACGAAATAGGCTTCGATCGCCTGTTCGGCGCCCTGGCTTTCCCGCGCGAGCGCACCGAGGTGCGTGTCGTAGCGCGTCCACCCCTCGCTGCGGAAGAGAGCCTCGGATTCTTCGCTGTGCCGGCGGTGCATCAGCGCGTCGATGTCGGAAACGAGCCCGGCGACCTGATTGACGGACCGGATCTCGGCTGCCCGTTTGCGCTCATCGGCGGGAAAAATCGACGAAAACAGGGAGTCGAACGAGAAAAACACACTGGTCGCCATGCAGGCGAGAAACATCACCCAAAGCACCGCATTGCGCGCCACGATGCGTGCCGACTGCACGTAAGGCTGCGCGATGTCGCTGCGGCGATTGGCGAAGATCGCCGCGATCAGCAGCAGGCCCACGACGAGCCACAGCCCTTTGTCGGCGAGCTGAGCCCAACCCAGTCCTTGCGAGACGCCCCTCGCGACGCCTTCGAGCATGCCGAACGCGTTGGCAATGGCCGCGAATAACGTCGCTGCGAACAGGGTGCCGACCAGGAGCCCGAGCACGGCAGCCGTCTTCTGCCCGCCGCTCGATCCGGCCCGATCTGGTCCACCACTGCGTGTGCGGGTCGTCATGCCCGTGGCGAAGCTCTCGCCGATGATCCAGGCGATGATGAGCATCACCCCTTGAATACCGAACGTGATCATGAACGACAGGATCGGTTCGCCGGTAAAATTGCGCATGCCGTCCCATGTCGTCCATCCCGAGGCGAGAGAGAGGACGAGCGCGGTCGACGCCAGCAACGACAATTGCCAGTTGGTGGTGAAGGCCTGGACGAGCAGGTGGCCAAAGCGCGCCGCCGCGCCGGTGTCGGACTGGCGGCGTGTCGGGTGCGCGCGGTTACTCAGGAGGCGGATCGCCACCACCGTCCCGAAAACGACGACCAGCAGTGGAAGAACGAGGCCGTTCCAATCCGCGAGAAAGCGAGTGGTCTCGGCGATGAATGACGGGATCAGAAGTGCAGGCATCACATCCTCGAGATGTTTCGATCAGAGATCGGTCACAGGTGACGCAAACTTTGCCAAGCGAGGGTGATCCACAAACATGCCCCAACCGCTGTCGATTCGCACGATGCGACCCGATCGTGGCGTTGCGGGGACGCATTCGTGGCAGACCACAGAAAAAGTCTCCGATCGAGCATTGGAAGCAAAGCCGGACAACGGCGGGCTCGCAACGATCGACTAGCGCGCCAGTTCTTTCAGGCCGCGGCGGATCAATTTCGCGGTGTCGGCGTCGTTGCCCAGTTCTTTCATGGCGATTGCGACGGCGGCTGAGGCCTGGGACGGATTGTAGCCCAGGTTGGTGAGCGCCGAGATCGATTCGGCTGCTGCCTGACTGCCAACATCGGCGGCGGCCATCGCCGGAGCGCCTGGCTTGCCCGACGCGGCGAACGAGGCCATCGACAGGGTGGGGGCTTTGTCCTTGAGTTCGAGCACGATTCTCTGGGCGAGTTTCTTGCCGATCCCCGGCGCTTGGGCGACGGCGGCGTCATTGCCCAGCGCGATGGCATTGGCCAAATCCTGCGGCGACAGTGTCCCCAGCAGCGCCAGCGCCACCTTCGAGCCGACGCCTTGGATCGACTGCAAGGTGCGAAACCAGCTTCGTTCGATTTCGCTTTGGAAGCCGAACAGGCGAATGGAGTCCTCGCGCACATGCGTGTCGATGGTCAGCGCCACCTCTTGGCCCAGCTCCACGTTGCGCAGGGTGCGGGCCGAGCACTGGACTTCGTAGCCGACACCGTTGACGTCGACGATGGCGTGGGCCTCGCCGATGGCGTCGATCTTGCCGCGTAGCTTGCCGATCATAGTGCGCTGTCCCGGTCGGAGGGTGATTCGGCAATGATCGGGAAAAGCACCGCGCCGCCAAGCCCTTCGATCGTGATTTGCACATCGGAATGACGCGCGGTCGCGCCGCTCACTTCGGTCGCGCCGTCGCTTCACCCGGTTCCGTCAGGCGAATGGTCCAATCTTTGGCGTCGTTGGTGTCGACCTCGAAGAAGCCATTGCGCTTGAAGCCGCGGCGTTGACAGTCCTGCTCGCCGCGGATGGTGAACGTCTTTTCCGCCGTGCACATCACGTTCGTTCCTGCCCATTCGCCCCCGCGGTCGTAATCGACGGCGTGGACGTAGTAATAGCGGCTGGCGAGCGTGCCTTTCAGCAGGGTTTCACACGTTTGCGAGGCGATATTCCACCACCCTTCGGTCGTCCACCCCTTGGGATCGGGATAGCCGACGGCGACACCGATGCGGCTCGACGTTGTGTTGCAAATCTTCAGGTCGGCAAAGGCCGGCCCCGCGCGCAGCGACACGCCGCCGGTGACGAGAGCCACGGAGAACAAGCAGATCGTGGATCGACGGCGGCGCGAACGCATGCGAACTCAGCTCTCCGGATCGATCAGAATGGCACGGAAGTCGTTGACATTGGTGTGTGTCGGTCCGGTCTCGACCAGATCTCCGAGCGCGTCGAAGAACGGTGTCGCATCGTTCTCATTCAATGCCTTTCGGGCATCGTGATGGCAAGCCAGGGCGCGGGCCACCGTTTGCCCTGTCACCAGGGCGCCAGCGGGGTCGCCGGCGGCCCCTTCGCCCCCGTCGATGCCGTCCGTATCGGCGGCCATGGCCGCAATGCCGGACAGTCCCTCGATGGCAATCGCAAAGGCCAAGGCATATTCCTGGCTGCGCCCGCCGCGCCCGGACCGATTGGCGACTGTGACCTCCAGCTCGCCGCCGCTGAGGATCGCCAGCCGCCGGCCTGCGGCTTTCGCTTCGAGGGCCAAAGCGGCATGCAACCGAGCCACGTCGCGGGCTTCGCCCGTCACGCGGTCGCCCAGATTCACAACCTCGTAGCCGGCCTGTCGCGCGACGATCGCCGCCGCCTCTAAAGCGTCAGCAGGCGTGGCGATGATCCGATAGTCGGAGGCCGCAAACATTGGATCACCGGGTTTGGGCGTCTCGTTGGCCGGGTCGGTCAGTGCCCGATCGATCGATGCAGGCACCGGCAGGCCCAGAGCCGTCATGCGCGGCGCCAGCCGCTGCAACACGGCGCGGGCATCGGCCAGCGTCGTCGGATCGGGCACTGTTGGCCCCGATCCGATCGTCGCGGGATCATCCCCCGGAACATCCGAAATCGCCAAGGTGAGCACGCGGGCCGGCATTGCGGCGCGCGCCAGTCGGCCCCCCTTGATCCGCGACAGATGACGTCGCACCGTATTCATCTTGTGAATATCGGCCCCCGACTTGAGCAGCCCCCGCGTGAGAGCCGTTTTTTCCGCGAGCGTCACGCCGGGTGCGGGCGCGGCCCACAACGACGACGATCCTCCCGAGAACACGACCAGCACGAGATCGTCGCCGGTCGCCAGCGCAGCGAGGCGCAGGGCGTGCTCGGCGGCGACCAAACTATCGTCATCGGGCGTCGGGTGACGGGCTTCGACGATCGACAAGTGACGGGGCTGGGCGTCGCCCAGTGTTGCCGCGTAGCCGTGTGGCGCAGTGATCGCCCCAACCACGCGATCGAGCTGACCGAGCCTTGAATAATGCTGCTCGACGACGACGCCCATGGCAGCGGCAGCCTTACCGGCCGAAAGCACGATCAGTCGACCGCTCGGCGGCACGGCTGGCAGATGCGCCGGCAGGCAGACGCGCGGGTGGGCGGCCGCGACAGCTGCTCGGTAGAGATCGATCAGCGCCTTGCGTGTGTCTCCGGCCATGCTGCCGCTCCTCGGGAAAACGGGGCGATATAGGCGGGCCGCCGACGCGTCCGTCAAGGTCGGCGCGGCGCTATGCCCGTCATCCCCACCCCCACATGGCTTTATCTCGACCCTCGAGGCGCTTATATTGCGCTGCACCGACGACGAGGAGTGGAAATGGCGTTCATCGCCCCCTGCAGCGACGACAGTTTCGAGATCGTCGGCGGCCGCGCCGATGCCGGGCTGATCGTGCTCTGCGATCATGCCTCGAACGCGCTACCACCCGAATACGGCAGCCTGGGTTTGCCGGCCCACGAGTTCCAGCGCCATATCGCCTACGACATCGGGGCGGCCGGCATCACGCGCGTCATTGCCGAGGCCTTTCAAGCGCCAGCCGTGTTGACGCGCACGTCTCGCCTGCTCATCGATCCCAATCGCGGGCCGGACGACCCCACATTGATCATGCGTCTGTCGGATGGCGCCATCATCCCCGGCAATCGCCATTTGGACGCAGCCGAGCGCGAGCGGCGCATGCGGCTCTATTATGCGCCTTATCATCAGGCCATCGAAAGCGTCATCGAGCGCTGCCTCGCGACCGGCGTGGCGCCGGCAATCGTCTCCATGCACAGCTTCACGGAAGCCTGGAAGGGCATTCGTCGACCCTGGCAGGTCGGCATCCTGTGGGATCGCGATCAGCGCCTCGCGCGGCCGATGATCGAGGCTCTGTCGACAGACAACGCGCTCCACGTCGGCGACAACCAGCCCTATAAGGGAACGCTCGAGGGCGATTGCCTCTGGCAGCACGCCACATCGCGGGGGCTCCTCAACGCCCTCGTCGAGGTGCGTCAGGATCTGATTGCCGAGCACACGGGCCAAGTCGCTTGGGGGCAGCGGCTGGTCGCCATTCTCGATTCCTTGCGGGGGTTACCCGATCTTCATATCGCGACGCCGCGCCCGGTTCGCGCTGCGCTGGAGCATCCTGCTCTGCCTCGATCCGAGGTGAAGCCGGCCCACCGGCAACCACCATCCGAAACCGAACGTAGGGAGACGCCGCAATGACCCGCACTCCGAGCGATGCCGACACCCAGGCCCGCACCGAATTGGAAGCCGCCGCGTTCCGCAAGCTGGTCGCCCATTTGCGCGACCGCGCTGACGTGCAGAACATCGACATGATGACCCTCGCGGGCTTCTGCCGGAACTGCTTGGCCAACTGGTATCAGGAGGCCGCCGGCGAAAAGGGTCAGTCACTGAGCAAGGATCAGGCCCGCGAGATCGTCTACGGCATGCCCTACAAGGATTGGCAGGCCAAGAACCAGAAGGAGGCGACGCCCGAGCAGAAGGCAGCCTTCGATAAATCGAAGCCGCATAGCCACTGACCGCGCCGCATCGTCGTCGCGTCGGTGCCGTTGCTCGAACCCTGATCTGAAATCACGAGCGGCCGCCATCATCGAGCGGCCAATGAGCGGCGATCATGAGCGACGGCAAAGGGGAGGCGATTGCCGCGCGCGGGTTCGCTGTGCGGTTGGCGCTCTTTTATGGGGCGCTGTTTCTCGTCGCGGGCACCAAGCTGCCCTATTTCCCCATTTGGCTCGATGGTCGCGGGCTGAGCACGTCCGACATCGCGCTCATCGTGGCGGCGCCCTTGTTCGTGCGCATCATATGTACGCCAATGATCGGGTTCGCGGCCGACGCGCACGGTGACCGGCGCTTGGCCGTGATCCTTCTGGCGTGGGTGGCGCTGGTCGCATTTTTCGCGTTGACGGGGGCCGTGAGCTTTTGGGCGATCCTGGCCATCACGCTGCTGTTGTCGGTGGCCACGACGAGCCTTATGCCACTCACCGAAACGATCGCCATGACCGGAGTGCGCCAGTTCGGTGTCGATTACGGTCGCATGCGGTTGTGGGGATCGATCAGCTTCATCGTGGCGAGTTTTTTCGCCGGCTTTGCCGTTGAACGCATGGGTGATGTGGTCGTGCTGTGGCTGCTCATCGGCGGCGCTATCAGCACGGTCCTGGGCGCCCACTTGCTGCCGGGTCCAGCATCGATCGGTGCGGCCCCGGCCGGCGTCGATACGAGCGCCGCCGCCACGTCGTCGGCCAAACCCGTGCTGGTGGATGTCCTACGCTTGGTGGTGTCCCCGAAGTTTGCGTTCTTCATTCTTGCGGTCGGCGCGATCCAGGCCGCCCACGCGGTGTTTTACACCTTCGGCGTGCTGCACTGGCGCAGCCAGGGAATTTCCTCCGGTTGGGCGGGCGTGCTTTGGGCCATTGGGGTGATCACCGAAATCGGCCTGTTCGCGTTTTCGCGACGCATCGGCGTGCTGCTCGGATCGGTGGGCATGATCGCCATCGGCGCGCTGGCTGGCGTTCTGCGATGGACGCTGATGGCGTTCGATCCGCCGCTCGCCCTCCTCTTGCCGCTGCAAGTGCTGCACGGCTTGACCTACGGCGCGACCCACATCGGCGCGGTGCACTGGATGAGCGAACGCATTCCGCAAGCCCAGGCGGGAACGGCGCAGGCGATCTACGCCGCAGTCACCCACGGCATCGCCATGGGCGCGGCCACGATCGCGGCAGGCTGGCTGTATGCGGGTTGGCAGGGTGGCGCTTATCTGGCGATGGCGGCCGTGTCGGGTGTCGGCTTGATCGCGGCTCTGGTGCTGCATCGCGCCCGTTAGGTGTCTGGCCTTCGGCCTGACACCGGACCGCGCGTGACGGTGGAGACGGGAGCAGAAATGGCGGCACGGTGTCAGGCCAGAGGCCAGACACCGGGCTCCCGGTAAGGTGTCTGGCCTTCGGCCTGACACCGGATCACGGGCCCGACCCCTACTCCCGCGTCACAAAACTCGCGACGACGCGTTTGCGCTCAGCCGTATCGAACTCGATCGTGAGCTTGTTGCCGTCGACGTCCGTCACCGTGCCGCCGCCGAATTTTTCGTGGCGCACGCGATCGCCTACCGCATAGCCGCTGTCGTTGGCCGACGAGGCCGCAACCAGTTCTCCCTCGATCGTCACGGGTGGACGTTTCGCGTAGGAGTCCGATGGCTTCCACCCCTGCTTGGCGCGTTGCCAACCGGGCGTCTCGTAGCTGCTGGCCGTGAACGGCGCGGGCGCCTCGTCGAAGCGGCTGGCGCCATAGGGGCTGGCGCGCCCGAACCCGGCGTAAGCGCCGCCGAACGGTGATTTCGCCTCGACCACCTCGATATCGCGCTCGGGCAACTCGTCGACGAAGCGCGAGGGGCTCGCGGATTGATAGAGGCCGCGATTGCGCCGGTTCTGCGCAAACGAAATGTGCAGGTTCTTGCGCGCGCGCGTGATGCCGACGTAGGCGAGCCGCCGCTCTTCCTCGAGGCCGGCGAGGCCCGATTCGTCGAGCGCGCGCTGATGGGGAAACAACCCTTCCTCCCAACCGGGGAGAAACACGGTTTCGAACTCGAGGCCCTTGGCGCCATGCAGCGTCATCAGCGAAACGCGATCCCGGTCTTCGCCGGCCGCCGTGTCCATGACGAGCGACACGTGCTCGAGAACCCCGCCGAGGCTTTAGAACTCGTGCTTGAAGCGGATCATTTCCTTCAGGTTTTCGAGGCGCGCGTGCGACTGCGGGTTCTTGTCGGTCTGCCACATGCCGGTGTAGCCCGACTCGTCGAGAATGA
>JANOKV010000256.1:0-10787 GCA_031419415.1 Hyphomicrobiales bacterium
CCGGACCGTTGTCGGTGACGGAAATCTCGATCATATCGCCGATGCACTTGGTGGTGACGTTGATACGGGGGTCGAGCGCGCGCGAGGAAGCCCGCCAGCTCAACGAGGGCGTCGTTCGGTTGAACTCCGAATTGCTGGAGAAAATCGAAAGGCTGAATCATGTCCAAGACGAAGTCGCCCTGAAAGGCAAACTCGCTCAGCTCGGCCAACTCACGGCAACGGTGGCCCACGAAATCCGCAACCCCCTGGGCGCCATCCGAACGGCCTCCTATTTGATCGAGCTGAAACTCAAGAACAAGGGAATGGGCGTCGAAACGCAACTCCAACGCATCGCCGCCCAAGTCTCACGCTGCGATAAAATCATCTCCGAGCTTCTCGACTTCACCCGCTCGCGCGCACTCGATCGCAAAGCCTTCAACGTCGACGACTGGGTCAGGGGCATCGTCGAAGAAGAGCGCAAGTCGCTGCCCGCCATGTTGCACATCACCTACGACTTCGGCTTGGGCACGACCGAATCAGGCTTCGACGAAGATCGCATGCGCCGCGTTCTGATCAATCTGCTGTCCAATGCCTCCGAAGCCATGGTCGGAAAGGCCGACGCCGTAACGGCTGTCGCCGCCCTCGACCCACGCATCAACGTCGCCACCAAGTGCATCGGCGATATGATCGAGATTTCCGTCACCGACAACGGTCCGGGCATTTCGGAGGAGAACATGGCGAAAATCATGCAACCGCTGTTCACCACGAAATCGTTCGGCGTCGGCCTGGGATTACCCGCCGTGGAAAAAATTCTGCAACAGCACGGTGGTGGGTTGCGCATCGCCAGCACGGTCGGCGAAGGCGCCACCTTTACGGCCTATTTCCCCATCGCCGAAGCCACCCGAAAGGCCGCCTGACATGGGGCAGCTCTCGATCCTCGTCGTCGATGACGATCACGACCATGCCGACTCTCTGGGCGAACTGCTGACCATGCAGGGCCACGAGGTCGAGGTCGCCTACAATGGAAACGAGGCGATTGCTGCCTACGATCGCCGCACGTTCGATCTGGGCTTCATGGACGTGATGATGCCGGGCAAAGACGGCGTGCAGAGCTTTCTCGAGATCAAGCTGCGTCATCCCAGCGCCAAAATTTTCATGATGACGGGCTACAGCGTCGAGCAGCTGCTCAACCAGGCGACCAACAACGGCGCCTTGGGTGTGATTCCCAAACCAATCGACATCGCCAACCTCGTCGACAGCATCGGCGCAATCAAATCGGCTGGCATCGTCCTCGTCGGCGACGAGAGCCCCACCTTGGGCGCGTTGTTGCAGACGGCCATCACGGCGGAAGCGAAAACTTGTGAACTCGTCACCGACGGCAACCAGGCGCTCGACCGTGTCGACCGGGGCGGCGTCGAAGTCCTCATCCTCGACCTCAAGAAACCGTTGATCGATGGCTTGAGCGTCTACGTGCGCCTCCGCGACCAAGGCAAAGCCGTACCCACCGTTTTGATTACCGGGTGTGCCGAAGGCCTCGACGACAACACGATCGAACTCGACCTCGAGCAGACGGGTATCCTGACCAAGCCGTTCTCGCCCGAAGATCTGATCAACCGGCTGGAGCGCATGGCCGTCTAATCGATCCCTCGGTCTCCCCCTCCTGTAAAAACGCGCCCAAACTGGTCCCTGCAGAGGTCACGTTCGCCTGACCTCACGACATCAGCACGCCCGCAATCCAATCACGGGGCTTCGCTTCCTGGAGCCCGGCGCGGCGCGCGCGGCGACGGCGCGAATATCTCGACGTCCGTCGTCGTCGCTGGCGCGGGCCTGCGGGTGCGGCGCTGGTTTTCCGCGTCGAAAATCATGGCCGCGAGGGACTCGCGGGGCCGCGCCATCTTCGCCAGCCCGGTCGTGGGATAGTAATGGATGCGGCGCGGCGCGTTACCCCGCAAATCTCGCGCGACGATGGGCAGACCTTCTTTTTCGAGGTAGGCCTCGACGAAATCGGCATTGTGATGCCCGATGTTCGTCGTGCCCAATACGTTACTGCCGCCAAAGACTTTGACCTCTAGACGGTCGCGCCGACCCCCGCGCGACAGCACGGCGTTGATCAAGCGCTCGATCGAATAACTGCCGTAGCGCAGCTCGATGCTCGGCAACCCGTCGGTGGGGACCGGTGCATCGGGCAGCAGAAAATGGTTCATGCCGCCGCACGCCGCCACCGGATCATGAATGCACACGGCAATGCACGATCCCAGAATGGTGCTGAGAACTTCAGTCGGATTCGCAGTCACGTAAAAATCGGCCTGCGCCACCCACACCATGGTGGCACCCGCCACGACAGCGGTCGCGGGTGCGCCGCGTGGCGGAACGCGGAACCCGTCGGCGCCACCGAATGGGCGCGCCATGTCCGGGGTCCGGCTCATTTCTGCCCCACAGCACCGGACAGCCGCGCCGCGTCCGACCAGGCGGTCTCCTGTCGACCCTGACGACTGTCGACACTCGACCGCTCCAGAATGTAGGCCGCTATGCGGTTCAGCGGCAATTCCACCTCGGCCGCGCCGATGGCCATGGCCGCTTTCGGCATGCCATAGATCGCGGACGTCGCCTCGTCCTGACAAGCAGTCGCGGCACCGGCTTGGCGCATCTGGGCCAAACCCTTCGCACCGTCCTTGCCCATGCCCGTGAGCAGGATGCCGATGCCATCGGAGCCGGCGGCGGTGGCGGCCGACGCAAACAGAATGTCCACGCACGGAATGTGGTTGTTGACCCGCTCGCCTTCGTCGAGACGACAGTAATAATTCAGCCCCGAGCGCACGAGCACCAAATGCCGATCCCCCGGCGCGATATAGACATGGCCCGGAAGCGCGCGGGCGTTGTCCGTGGCTTCGGCGACGGTCGTGGCGCAGCAATCGTTCAACCGCTTGGCGAACTGCCTCGTGAAGGACGCGGGCATGTGCTGAGCAACGAGGATGGGAGGAATGTTTTCAGGCAATCCATTCAGGATTTCCAGGAGGGCGCTGACCCCACCGGTCGAGGCCCCAATGGTGACGATTTTGCTCGGAGACCTCGTGCGCACCGGCACATCGGCCCGTTTTGGAACCAATCTTTTCGGACGTTGTGCGACCTGCACCGATGTTTTGGTCGCCGCCTTGATTTTCGACACCACCTCGTCGCGAAGCGCGGGCCACGCCTGCCGCATGTCCAGTTGGGGTTTGGCCACGAAGTCGACTGCGCCCATCTCCAGCGCCTGCAACGACACGTCGGCGCCGGCCATCGTCATCGCTGAAATCATGACGACCGGCATCGGCCGGAGCTGCATGATGCGATCGAGAAACGCCAACCCGTCCATCTGCGGCATATCGATGTCGAGCGTCAGAACGTCGGGATGCAGCGCCTTGATCATTTCGCGCGCCACCATGGCGTCGGCGGCGACGCCGACCACGTCGATCTCGGGATCGGCCGCCAAAATTTGGCACAGCAGATTGCGCATCACGGCAGAGTCATCGACGATGAGCACGCGTATCATTATTCGTCCGCCTCTGTTCGACACCAGCGGAGCCTTTCGGTCAGGCTCACTTCGTTTTCTGATAGATACTCTGCCCCATCGGGCGAAATCGGTCGGAAACTTTGTAGAGAGACTCGGAGTGTCCCAAGTACAGGTAGCTGCCATCGCGCAAGATGTCGGCGAACCGGTTGAACAGGGCGCATTGCGTCGGTTTGTCGAAATAGATGACGACGTTTCGGCAGAAAATGGTATCGAACGGGCCGCGCATGGGCCACGGCTCATGCAGGTTCAACTGCTTGAAAACCACATGCGCCCGGACGCGATCGGCGATCCGGTGGTGCTCGGGGTCGCCCGCGACGTTCTCGACGAAGGCCCGCATGAGAGCCGGCGGCACCGTTTTCATATCCTCTTTGGCGTAAACGCCGGCTTGGGCTTTTGCGAGGATGTCGCTATCGATGTCTGTCGCGAGGATCCGCGCGTCCCAACCGGTTATTTTCTGCGCATTGTCGAGTAATGTCATGCCGAGAGAATAAGGCTCCTGGCCCGACGAGCAGCCCGCCGACCACACGCGCAGCCGGCGATTGTGATCCAGCGCCGCCCTCTCCATGATTTTCGGCAGCGCGACCTGTGCGAAATGCTCGAAGTGATGCCCTTCGCGAAAGAAACTCGTCTTGTTCGTGGTCAACGCATTGATCAGTTCTGCAATTTCGGCGGCGTTCGCCGGGTCGGCCAGCAGCCGGCAATAATCCGCGACGTGCACGAGATCGAGCGCGCGCAACCGTTTTGTCACCCGCCGGTAGACCATGTTGCGCTTGTAGTCCGCCAACGAGATGCCGGCATGGGTCATCGCGAGTTGCCGAAAAAAATCGAACTCTTTGTCGGTGATCGGCGCAGCGCGCTCCTCGAACCCGAACGGGAACGTCGCTGACGCCGAGCCGGGGGAGGACGCGGCAGCAACGCGAGGGGTGGGCGCAAATTTTGCCGACGGGATGGTCAGGTGCGTGGTCCTCTGTTGGGCTGGATCGATCCGGTCTGGGGATGCAAACCGGTCGGCGTGCCTCATGCAACCAGGGCAGTCAGCTCTTCACTGGCGGCGGCGGCTGTCATCGACGCCTGCGATTTCGTGAGGCGGTCGAGGGCCACGATGATGAGCATCGTGTTGTTCTGGGTGACCAGACCATCGAAGAATGGGTTGCGGTTTTCACCATCGGTTTCTGGAATTGCCGAAATATCGGCTTGCCGAACCGTCAAGATATCCGACACGCCGTCAACCAGAAGACCGTTGAGCCGCTCCCCGATCATGACGACGACGACCACGCCTTGCGTGACCTCCGTCCGCCCGAGTCCGAACCGGGTCCGCAAATCGATGATCGGCACGATGGTGCCGCGCAGGTTGGTGACGCCGCGCACGTAATCGGGCGCACTCGGCAGCGGCGTAATGACATTGGTGGCGCGAATTTCCCGCACCGCCATGATGTCCACGCAGTACTGCTGGTCGCCCAGAACGAAGGTGACGAACTGGCGGGCATCGCTCCCATGCGCGATGTCCGCGCCGGTCCTGGATGTGTCGTTTCTGGTGTTCGGCATCACGCGACGTGCTTTCCGAAACTGGGGTGAAGGTTTTGCGCCGCCGTTCTGCGGGGTTCACGCAGCGTCGCCATGTGCGCAATGGCGGCGACATCGAGAAAGAGGGCGACGGCGCCGTTTCCTAGAATGGTGGCGCCGGCGATGCCTGCGACCTGATCCAGGTTTTCGCGCACGCTTTTCATCACGACTTGCTGCTGATCGACGATCTCGTCGACGACCAGAGCGATCGTATGGCCATCGTCGATCTCCACCAGAATGACGAGGATTTGGGGTCCCGTCGCCGTGGATGCGATATCGAAGACGTGGGCGAGATGCACGACTTTGATCGGCGCGCCGCGCACATAGAGGAGTTCGCCCGATCCAGGAACGACTTTCACTTGCTGGCGAGAAACGGCGATGCATTCGACAATGCTGGCGATGGGCAAAACATAGCTCTCGCGACCGACCCTGATGATCATGCCGTCTGTCACCGCGAGCGTCAGCGGCAGCGTGATGACCACCTTGGAGCCGACTCCGGCTTCCGATGTCAGCGAGACGCGGCCACCCATCTTCTGGATGTTGCGCTTGACCACATCCATCCCGACGCCGCGACCAGAGATGTTGGAAACTTTGTCGGCCGTGGAGAAGCCGGGGGCGAACAGGAGGTTGGTGATCTCGTCGTCCGTCAAAGCCGCGTCGGGGTGGATCAACTTCTGCTCCACGGCTTTTTGGCGAACTCTTTCGCGATCGATCCCCCGGCCGTCGTCGCTGACTTCGATGACGATCTGGCTGCCGCGTTGCGCCGCGCTGATCCGGATCGCACCCTCGGCCGGCTTGCCCTTGGCCTCGCGTTCGGCGCTGGATTCGATGCCGTGGTCCACGGCATTGCGCACCATATGCGTGAGCGGATCGACCAGCTGCTCGACGAGCGTCTTGTCGATTTCCGTTTCTTCGCCGAAGGTTTCGAGCCGTACAGACTTCCCGGTTTGCGCCATCAGATCGCGAACGACACGCGGCATCCGCGCGAAGATCGACCGGATCGGCTGCGCTCTGATCGCCATGACGCTGTCCTGCAGCAACTGCGTCAGTTTCAGCAGTTGCGACAGCTCCGTGAACAACTGGGGATTTGACACCGTCAGCGCGCGATCGATGTGCTGGAAAACCATGGTCTGGGAGACCGCGATCTCGCCGACCATGTTGACGAGCCGATCGATCCGATCGAGATCGACGCGAATCGACGACAAGCCCTGACCGCGCGCCGCGACGGCGGCCGCAGCCGTCGGTGCGATGATGGCCGAGGGCGGCGAGGGGCGTGGCTCCATGTCGGACACGACAGCGACGGGACGGACCGACTGCGGTGGGCCACGATCCAGACGGCACTCGATGCTCAACTCACAATCACCTTCGACGTACTCGAAGGCTTCGCGGACACTCTTGATCGTGGCATGGGTTTCGAGCGTCAATGCCCAAGCGATATGGGCGTCCATCGGATCCAGATCGGCGAAATCCGGCAGGCCCGAAATGTCGGCCTCGACAGTCAGCAAACCCAATTCCTGCAAGTGCCGAAAAATCAGGATCGGCTCGTTCATGCGCTGAAGGAGATGCCGGGCTGGACGAAAGGCGATGTCGTAGACGAAGCGTGGCTTGTCGGTCTGGCTGGACGCCAAGTGTGGACCGCTCTGGGCCGCAAAAGCATCGTCGTCCTTGAGAGAGGCGTCGTCGTCCTCACCCATCGACCCGCTGTCGACGCCGACGGCTGCAGCCAGTCGCTCGGCGGCTTCGCTCGCCAGGGCCGGGTCGAAGGCAGTGTCGTTGCGGGCCGCCTGCACCAAATCCGAGATCACGTCGCTCGCTTGAATCGTGGCGTCCAGGATCGGTTCGCTGATGGCGACGCGACCCGAGCGCATCGAGCGCAAGGCATTCTCGAATTCGTGGGCGAACGCCACGAGCTGAGCAAAGCCGAACATTCCCGCGCCACCCTTGATCGAGTGTACGGCGCGGAACGCAGCATGCAGGGGTTCGGGATCGCCAGCGTCGGCTTTCAACACCGAGAGCTGATGCTCCAGATCAGCGAGTAACTCGTCGCACTCCTGGAAAAAGGTTTTTTTGAATTCTTCGAATTGTATGTCCATTGGATTATCCCGAGAGCCCGTCTGGGCTCATAGACATACGCGTTTGATGGTCGCGATCAGTTTCAGCGGATCGATCGGTTTCGTCAGCCAGCCGGTGGCGCCCACTTCGCGGCCGATCTGCCGGAAATCGCTGCCGTCCTCTGTCGTCAGGAACAGAATGGGTGTAAACTCGTGCTTGGGGTTTTCGCGCACTTTGGTGACGAATTCGAAGCCGCCCATGACGGTCATGTTCACGTCACTGATGATCAGGTCGACGTCCAGACCCTCTAGCGCCTTGAGACCCTTGATCCCGTTGTCGGCTTCGAAGACTTCGAAGTCGGCCATGCGCAGAATTTTGAGCAGAATTTCGCGCACGGTGGGCGAGTCATCGACGACGAGAATTTTCATGGCCCCACCTCCAGGTTCCAGCGGCTGACGATCGGACCGAGCCCGAGAATTTCGAACGCTGCGGTAAAAGCCGCAGACGGTCGGCGAAACGTGACCGCCGTGTCGGCTGTCCGCGCGGCTTTCTCGAAGGCGACGAGGACTTGGGCGCACGTCGTGGACAGCCGCTCGACATCGCAAGCGTCGATGACGATGGGCAGCCCCCGCTCCAGCGCTTGACCGAGCGCCTGCTTCAGAGGCTTGGTCGCTTTCAAGTCCAACGACGGCGGGAAACCGAGATGCTGGCGGCCATCACTGATCTCGAACATGATGGTTGACATGGGAACCCGGGAATCGCGTTTTGGTGGCTGAACGTGCCGACATGACCGTGAAGCGAAATCCTTAATTGCGCCCTAAGATGATTAAGCAACCTGGGCATTCTGGATGCGGATCTGCCATCCCTTGCAAGGCGCTCACTCCGCGTCGGCTGAGAATTTACCGATAATGCATACAACATTCGATCCCATCTCGAAGCCGCCCGTTAATTCGTAGGCTGTATGTTTCAGTCGGTAAGGATACTGAGAGTTCGCGGAAATCGTGTTTCGATCTCGCAAAGGGTGGCCGGGCCAGATCGGCGACGCCTCGATCAGCGTGAACGGGCAGGGTTTCGGCGGCGGCCCCCCAACTAAAGGCTCGACCAATGAAGACGGGCACTGCCCGAGTTTGGATCCGCACCCGGTTGACGCTGATGGGCTTGGCGATCGTCACGATCACCTCGCTCGCCGGCATCATCGGCGGCTACGGTATTTGGTCGCTCGGCAGGGAGTTCCGGGTCTACGAAGATATTGCCGGTGAAGCGCTCATCGCGTCCGAAATCAATGCCGATATGGCCAAAACGCTGCTGAATGCGCGTGAATATCTCGCCACCCGCAGCCCGGAAGACCTGGTCGATACACGCCGCTTCCTCGAAGAAACACGAGCTGGCGTGGTCAAGGCGCAGAAAGAATTCAGCGCGACAGATCGCAAGGCCCTGTTGGAGGGCATCACGGGCGCACTCGACCAGTTCGAAAAAGGCTTCGATCGTCTGGTCGTGCTCCTGTCGGAACGCGATCGCATCGTTCGTCAGGTCATGGATCCGCTCGGCACGGAAATGCGCGAAATTCTCACCGAATTCATCAATGCCGGCCATGCCGCGCGGGATTTCGAAACGGCGGCGGGCGCGGGCTCGCTACAGGAGGATTTGCTCTCCGCGCGATTGTATCTGGCCAAGTATCTACTGAACAACCGGCGCGAAGAAGCCGATCGGGTCGACGCCGAACTCAGGGCGGTCGATCAGCATCTCGGCCAATTGAACGCTCTGCGAAAAGCCCGCACCGGCGCGTCGACCGCGGCGGCCAACTTTGACCGCATCCCCGGACTGCTCGAGCGATACAGGGCCGGGTTCATGGAGTTGCGCACCATCATTCAGGAACGCAACGCCCTGCGCAGCGCCGCGCTCGACAAGGGTGGCGCCGAGATCAATTCGTGGACGGCGCAAATCAAGGACAGCGCCGTCAAGTCCGAGCATGAAGTCTCCGAAAGGGCATTGGCCGGCGTCGATCGGCTCGAACTCCTGGTCATCATCGCTGGCCTGCTCGCCTTCGCGGCGGGAGGCCTGATGGCGTTCTTCAGTGCGCGATCGCTATCGCGGCAGATCGTTGGCATCACACGAGAGATGGAAGCATTGGCGGCCGGCGATCTGAATATCAGAGTGGACGCAGCCGCCCGGCAGGACGAAATCGGCCTCATGGCCAAGGCGCTGATGGTCTTCCGCGATGCGGCGGAAACCAAACTGATCCTCGAAAGCGAGGCCGCAGCCCAACACCAGATCGTCGAGACGACACGCGCCCTCGCCGAGCAGGACCGCAATCGCAGCGCCGAACAGCAGGCCAAGGTCGCGGCGGAGCAGTCCCGGTTCATCGAGGCGCTCGGCAAGGAGCTGAACAAACTGGCCAACGGTGACCTGACGTCGCGCCTGCATGTCGGCACGGCGCAGTCCTTCGGGCAAATCGTGACGGATTTCAATGAAACCGTGGTTCGGCTGCGCGGCATGATGACGATCATCGCGCAATCGACGGTGGCCGTCCAAGGCCTGACCGCCGAAATCGCGGCCGGCGTGGTCGATCTGTCGACACGCACCGAGCATCAGGCGTCCGCCCTGGAGGAGACCTCGGCGTCGATGGAGCAAATGTCGGCGACTGTGCGCCAGAATGCCGGCAACGCCCAGGAAGCGAGCACCCTGGCGGCGGGCGCGCGGATATCCGCAATCTCCGGCAGCGAGATCGTCGTGCAGGCGATCACCGCTATCGACAAGATCGAGAAGTCGTCGCGCCAGATCGGCGAAATCGTCGGAATGATCGAGGAAATCGCATTCCAGACGAATTTGCTGGCGTTGAACGCCGCAGTGGAAGCCGCCCGCGCCGGCGACGCGGGTCGCGGATTCGCCGTGGTCGCCAACGAGGTGCGCGCGCTGGCGCAACGCGCGGCCCAGTCGTCGAAAGACATCAATCGTCTGATTGCCAGCTCCGAGGTCCAGGTTCGAGAGGGCGTCGAGCTGGTCAAACAGGGCGGTAATGCACTGCGCGAGATCGTGGCGTCGGTCGTCAAGGTGGCTGATTTCGTTTCCGAGATCGCCAACGCCAATCGCGAACAGACCTCCGGCATCGATCAGGTCAGCATGGCCGTCACGGACATGGATCAGCTCACCCAGCAAAACGCGTCGCTGGTCGAAAAGACAAACGCGGCGTTGATATCGGCCCGCCAGCAGGTGGACGAATTGCGCAAGGCCGTCGCTTCATTCAAGACGGGCGGCGAAATCGACGCGATCGCGGCCCTGCCGGCGCCGGCAATTTCGGAAGTCACGCCGCTGCGACAGGTTCGTTCAGCGCGCAGCAGAGGGGCTATGATGGCGGCCGCGTCGGTAACGACTGGCGATCTCGAATGGAAAGTGTTCTGGGTCACACCCGCTTGCGCCGGACCATCACCTTAGAAAAGAACGACGTCCACGCCGCCGCGCGGCCGAGCCCGGCTTCGGCGAAAACCGCATCCAGATCGTCGGTGATGTAGTGGCGGAAGTAGGGCTCGTGAAAGCGGACCGGAAAGGTCTCCAAGAGCCCGTCCCACGCCGGCCGATCACCGAGTTGCAAGCTGTCGATGAAGACGAGCAGGCCATCGGGGCGCAGCACGCGCGCCATTTCCGA
>JANOKV010000257.1:0-2590 GCA_031419415.1 Hyphomicrobiales bacterium
CTCCATGCGCGGCCTTGGCCCAAGCCGCGAGACCGCCTAGGTTCGGGCCATGCAAAATGAACATCGAGACCGATATGCTGGCGTCGTGCTGGCGGGTGGGCAGTCCCGACGCATGGGCGGAGGCGACAAGGGCCTGCTCGACCTCGACGGGCAATCGATGCTGTCGCGTGTCATTGCAGCGCTCGGCCCACAAGTCCGCACCCTCGCGATCAACGCCAACGGCGACCCGGCGCGCTTTGCCGCCTTCGGCCTGCCGGTGACACCCGACACCGTCGCCGGCTTCGTCGGACCGCTCGCTGGCGTTCTGGCGGGATTGCGCTGGGCGGTTGCTCATGCGCCTGGTGCGACGCACGTCGCCTCCGTCTCCGCCGATGCGCCGTTCCTGCCGGACGATCTCGTGGCCCGGCTCGCCGCTGCGATCATCGATCGACCAACCGCTATCGCTATCGCGCGATCGGGTGGCGAACTGCATCCGGTCATCGGGTTGTGGCCCGTCTCCCTTGCCGACGACCTCGAGGCGGCGCTGACGGAGGGCACCCGAAAAGTTCTCGCCTGGACCGATCGGCACGGCACGGTGGCGGTCGATTTTCCCTTTCTCGACGTTGCCGGCGAGCAGATCGATCCGTTTTTCAACGCGAATACGCCCGCGGAACTGGACGAAGCCCGGCGCATTCTGGCAGTGATGCGCGCATGACCGTGATCCGCCCTGACCTCGCCTCCGCCGTCACCGGCCGCAACGGCACGCCCGTGATCGGGATCGCCGGCTGGAAGAAATCCGGCAAAACCACGCTCACGGTGCACCTCGTGGCGGAATTCACGCGGCGCGGGTTCACTGTGGCGACGATCAAACACGCCCACCATAAATTCGACGTCGATACGTCCGATGCCGATAGCGCGCGTCACCGTCGGGCCGGCGCGGGCCAGGTCGCCGTAGTGTCGCCCGAACGCTGGGCGTTGATCAAAGAATTGGGCGCTGAACCCGAACCCGATTTCGCCGATGTCGTGGCCATGCTCGCCCCGTGCGATCTCATCATCGTCGAAGGCTATAAATCCGCGCCGATCGCCAAGATCGAGGCGCGTCGCACGGCGTCCTTCACGAAGGGTGCGATCGCGCCGGCCGATCCCCGCGTCATCGCTGTCGCTACAGATCACGCCACCGACGCCGGCGGGCTGCCGGTCTACGCCCTGGATGATGTCACGGGGCTCGCCGACCTGATCGAGCAGACATTCGCGATGGTGCGACCGGTGAATAAGGGGTTGTAGGGCGCGAGAGCTCCTTGGCGGATTGCGCCGAGCCGCGAACGCCATCGGCGCAATCGAGATCCATCCGGTGCAATACGCACCTGCACTTGCACCCTTCGGCTCGCGCTCGTGTTCGCCGAGTGGGATCGAGAGTGGTGAGAGCCGGAAAAATTCGCTAAATCGAAGTCGACTTCGGGGCGTGCGCACCGCCCGACCGCACCGCCACGTTTCACTCAACCACTCACCACTTGGAACCAGCCCCATGACAGCACGCAAATCGATCGGCATCGTCGGCGCGGGCGCGGCGGGCATCTGTGGCGCCAAACACATGCTCGAGGCGGGGTGCGATGTCACCGTCTACGAGCTCGGCAGCAATCTCGGCGGCATGTGGGTCTATCAGAACGACAATGGCCGCTCTTCCGCTTACCGCACACTGCACATCAACACGGCGCGCGATCTCACCAATTTCTCCGACCTGCGCTTCGATGGGTCGGTGCCGCCGTTTCCCTCGCATTGGGATATGGCGCGCTACCTCAAACAGTACGCCGACCGGTTCGGGGTCACGCCCAACGTGCGTTTCAACAGCCGGGTCACGCGTGTCGCGCCGGCCGCCGATTACACCTTCTATAAGCCGCGCTGGACGATCGCAACCGCCAACGGCGAGACGTTCGAGCACGACGCGATCATTCTGGCGACGGGCCATTTGACGAAGCCGCTGGAAGTGGACGCCTTTCGCGATGGCTTCAAAGGCGAGTACCTGCATTCGCACCACTACAAGGAGCCTGCGGCCTTTGTCGGCAAGCGGGTATGCGTGGTCGGCGTCGGTAACAGCGCGCTCGACATCGCCAGCGACTTGGCCGTCACCTCGCCGCGCGTCGTGATGGTGGCGCGGTCGAACGCGCTCATCATCCCCAAACTCGCCTTCGGTCGCCCGTTCTGGGACACGGTGAAGCTTTTCTACAAGCCATGGGTGCCGGCGTGGCTGCGCACCAAAGCTCTGAAGGCCCTTGTCTACATCATCCAGGGCGACATGAAGGAGCTGGGCTTTCCGGCCACCGCCAAGCGCGTGCACGCCACGTCGAACGCCAACATCGTCAATCACATCAAATATCAGCGCGTCATGGTCAAGAACGGCATCGATGCCATCGATGGCCGCACGATCGGGTTCAGCGACGGCGCCCGCGAAGAGTTCGATACGCTCATCGCCGCGACCGGTTATCTCATCGACCTGGACTATCTCGACCAGCGCGTGCTCGTGCCCGAAAACAACGAACTCGACCTCTACATGCGCATCGTGCCGCCCGATTGGGCTGGCCTTTATTTTCTCGCCTTCTTCAATTCGGACACG
>JANOKV010000258.1:0-7224 GCA_031419415.1 Hyphomicrobiales bacterium
ACGATGGCTGGTTATGATCTGATCCTCAAAGGCGGGCGCGTCATCGATCCCGCACAGTCGATCGATGGGGTGAACGACGTCGCATTCGCCGGGGGCAAGGCGGCCGCCGTCGGGCGCGACCTGAAGGCGGGTCCAGGCACGCAGGTGCGGGATGTCACCGGCTTCATCGTCACGCCAGGCCTGATCGATCTGCACACGCACGTCTATTGGGGCGGCACGTCGCTCGGCATCGACGCCGATGAATTCTGCCGCACCTCCGGCGTCACGACCTCTATCGATACCGGCAGCGCCGGCCCCGGCAATTTCGCGGGCTTTCGCAAGCACGTGATCGAACCGTCGCAAGCGCGCATCCTGGCCTATCTGCATGTCTCGTTTGCGGGCATCTACGCGTTTTCGAAAACCATCATGTACGGTGAAAGCCAGAGCATGCACCTGATGGCTCCGCGCGATGCGGTGAAGGTGGCGGAGGCCAATCGCGACGTGATCGTCGGCATCAAGGTTCGCGTAGGCCTGCACGCGTCGGGCGATCAAGGCACGGCCCCGCTGAATGTCGCGCTGCAGGTCGCCGAGGAAGTTGGCATGCCGCTGATGTGCCACATCGACCATCCGCCACCGTCCTACGAGGCCGTGCTCGACATGCTGCGGCCCGGCGATGTGCTCACGCATGCCTTTCGCCCGTTTCCCAATGCTCCGTGCACCGCACAGGGCACCGTCAAGCCCGCCGTGCTCGAAGCGCGCAAGCGCGGCGTGTTGTTCGATATCGGTCACGGGGCTGGTTCATTCTCGTTCAAGACCGCGCGCGCCATGCTCGCCAACGGCTTCATGCCCGATACGATCTCGTCTGACATCCACACGCTGTGCATCGACGGGCCAGCCTTCGATCAGGTGACGACCCTGTCGAAGTTCCTGTGCATGGGCGTGCCTCTGCCCGAGGTCATCAAACAGACGACAGTCAACGCCGCCATGGCGCTGCGACGACCGGAGTTGGGGAGCTTGAAAGCGGGCAGCGTCGGCGACGCTACGATCCTGTCCATCGAAGAAGGGAGCCATGACTACGTCGACGTGCTCGGCGAGCACATGACCGGCGACAAGCGCATCATTGCCGAGGGCACAGTCGTCGGCGGAAAATGGTTCCACTCGCGCACGCCCGAGCGGTTCGCGCCGAGATGACCCGGCGCAATAGCCCCAGCTCCGGCCTCGCCGGTTGGGAGGCAATTGCGTCCTACAGACCTAAATGCAGGGCACTACCACCAACTCGCGGAGGCACGACGCCATGACACCCGATGAAAAGCTGAAATCGATGGGGCTGACGCTCCCCACCATCCCCACGCCGATCGCCAACTATGTGCCGTTCAAAGTCGATGGGCGCACGATTTACTGCTCCGGCCAGGGGCCACGCCGTCCCGATGGCTCGGTGTACGTGGGCAAGGTGGGCAAGGACTACACGGTCGCGGAAGCCTATGAGCATGCCAAGCTGATCGGGCTGGGCCTGCTCGCCGCCGCCAAGGCTGCGGCTGGTGGCGATCTATCCAAAGTAGAGGTCGTCAAGGTGCTCGGCATGGTCAATGGGGCGCCCGAGTTCGGCGATCAACCCAAGGTGATCAACGGGTGTTCAGACCTGTTCGTCGCCGTCCTGGGCGATCGCGGCCGGCACGCGCGCTCCGCCGTCGGCATGGGGTCGCTTCCCAACAACATGTCCGTCGAGATCGAAGCCATCATGCGCATCGTCGATTGACGATGGGGTGTCAGGGCGTCGGCCTCGTGAGAAACAATGCCGTGTCATCACTGCGCATTGGCGGGACGCCGATGGGTCGCCGACATCGTAGGGCGCAATAGCCTCTTGGCGTATTGCGCCGAGCCACAAATTCCATCGGCAATGTCGAGATCGCAATGGCGCAATACGCTGCGCTATTGCGCCCTACGGACTTTCGAACAACGCGACCCGACCTACGTCGGGCCGCCGAGCCTCATGCGCCGAGAGTGTGCGATGGGCTCCTGCATCAGCCGCGCCAGGCCAAAGGCCAGGTGCCGTCGATGCGCGCAGCCCTCAACCCGCTTTCTTGACGGCAGCAGGAGCCACTGGCGGTGCTTTGGCGAACATGTCGCTTACGATGCCTGCGTACCAGCCGACGCTCTCAGCATAGTTCTGTTTGCGCAGAGCGGCGTCTTCGCCCTTCTGCGAGACGAACGCGCCCGAGGCTTCGAGTTTGCCATCCTTAGGCGCGTAATTGGCGCCCACCTTGATGCAGTCGTCGGGGGCGACCAATGACCAGCAGGTGTTGCGATAGCGCGCCGGGAAGGTTTCACCTTTGGCGAGAGCGGCCAGAATGCTCGTCGCTACGACCTTGGCCTGGCTGTTGGCCGAGAATGCGGACTTCGGCATCGGATCGGCAATCGTCGCATCGCCCACGACGTAGATGTCTTTCTGCTCGGTGGCCGCAAACGTCTCGGGATTGACCGGCACCCAATCTCCCTTGGTGACACCGGCCTTGAAGGCGACTTCACCGGCACGTTGGCCCGGGATCACGTTGGCGGCGGCAAACTTCACCTTCTTGCCAGCCTTCGTCGTGATCTCGCGCGTCTTGGCGTCGAACGCGGTCACCGAGTAATCGTCGATATCGGTCGACAAGTTCATCTCGACGATGTCCTTGTAGTGCTTCTCGAAGCCTTCCATGAACACGGCTTGTTTCGAGAATGCTTTCTTGGCGTCGAGAATGACGAGCTTGGACTTCGGTTTCTTCGTTTTCAGGTAGTGCGCGATCATACAGGCGCGCTCGTAAGGCCCGGGCGGGCAGCGGAAGGCGCCAGCCGGCATGATCATGGCGAAGGTGCCGCCGGCCGGCATCGAGTCGAGGACGCGCTTCAAGTCGCGTTTGCCCTTGGCCGACGTCGTGTAAGCGTGGGGGAACTGGGCTTCCAACGCTGCGCTGTAGCCCGGCACGGTATCGTGCTTGATGTCGATGCCGGGCGAGAGCACCAGTCGATCGTAGGCGAAGGTGCGCCCGCCGCGCGTCTTCACGGTCTTCTTTGCCGGATCGACGTCAGTGACGAAATCATGCACCACCCGGATGCCGATTTTACGCAGGCCGTCGTAGCCGTGGTCGAGGCTCTCGAGTGTCCGCAAGCCACCCAAATAGAGATTGGAGAAGAAGGACGTCGAATAGACAGGATTGGCCTCGATCAGCGTGATGTCGAGCTTGAGGTCGGTGGGTTTGCGATCCTTGACGAGATAGTGCGCGAGCGTCGCGCCACCCGCGCCTCCCCCGACGATGACGATCTTGGGAGCCGTCTGGGCGATAGCGAAGGTCGCCCCACCAATGGATGGGAGGGAGACAGCTGCAGTCCCTGCGGACAGTTTGCCGAAATTGCGCCTGGATATCATCGTCATATCTCTTCCCTGTCGTTATCGCGCCCATTTGATGGCCGATGCGGCGTCATTCTGTGTGAGTTATTTAGCACGAAATGTCGGCCTGAGCACACGGATCATGCCGCCAATCCACATGACGGCCCCTTAAGTTGATCTGTGTCTTTCGGCTATGGTAAGGCGGTCGGAGCGGTCGTTCGATCGGCGCTTTCTAAGCCTCGGCTTCGCCGGAGAAGCGAGGCCAGTCACCCACACTGTCAAAGTCGTCGTGGGCCGCGATGTTCTGGTCGGGGCCGCGCTGGAGGATTCACATGCTTCATTATGATCTAAAGGGTAAAACGGCGCTGGTGACGGGCGCAGCCTCCGGCATTGGCCTCGCCACGGCCGCCATGCTCGGGCGCAACGGGGCCAAAGTGGCGATCAACTTTCTGCCCGACGATGCGCGCGGACCAAAAGTGGTCGAACACTTGAAGGCCCTGGGCCTTGACGCAGTGGCTGCGCCCGGCAACGTCGGTGCGGCGGGCGATGCCGAGCGGATGGTCGCTGCCGCCGTCCAGACCCTCGGCCGCCTCGACCTCCTGGTCTCGAACGCAGGCACACCAGGAACGAGCCGCAAGATCGAACCGCACGAACTCGATCTCATCACCGAAGAGCTTTGGCATACGCTGCTCGAGATCAATCTCATCGGCGTTTTCCGGGGTGCGAAGGCCGCAGCACCGGCCTTGAAGGCCGCCCACGGCGCGATCGTCAACACCGCCTCGATCGCCGGGCTGGGCTATGCCGGCTCGAGCCTCGCCTACGCGGCCACGAAAGCCGGCGTGGTGAGCCTGACGCAGAACCTCGCCCGCGCGCTGGGGCCGGACGTGCGCGTCAACGCAGTGGCCCCCGGCGCCGTCGATTCCACATGGATGGTCGAGTGGACGGACGAGCAGCGCCGCGCGTCGATCGAGGGCGCAACTTTGAAACGCCGCTGCACCACTGACGATATCGCCGAAGTGATCACGTTCCTGGGTTTTGGCGCCGCCATGGTGACGGGACAGACGATCGTCGTCGACGGTGGCTTGACGCTCTGAGCAGCGGTGGAGCCGACGCCGAGCCTTGGCCGGGATCAGCCCCGATAATGCGAGTACTGCCCTTTCGGTCGATACTGTTCGAGGTAGGCTGGCACGATGGCCGCCATGCCCTGCGGCGCGGCGATGCCGAGACCCTGGAGCGTGCGACCCTCTTTCGTTGCCGCCTCACTGACCACGGTGTCCGATTGCAGCATCCGCACCTGGTCGGCGGTCAGCGGCCTGAGGCCCGACGGCAGGAATGCCGTCAGCGAGGCCACGACTTTTGCGAGACCGAACGGCAGGTTGATCGTGCGGCGATCGCGCCCAGCCCACTCCTGGGTACGCTCGAGCAGTTTGGCGAACGTCACCACTTCGGGTCCGCCGAGTTCATAGACGGCGCCGGGCCGCGCGATCCCGTTGACGGCGGCGGTGATCGCGAGCGCCACATCGCCCACATAAACGGGCTGAAAGCGCGTGCGCCCTCCACCGATCAGCGGCAGAGCCGGGGCCATTTTGGCGAGCCGTGCGAAGCGATTGAAAAACGTGTCCTCTGGCCCGAACACCACCGAGGGGCGCAGAATGACAGCTTCGGGGAATTCCGCGAGCACCCCGGCTTCGCCAGCGGCTTTGCTGCGCCCGTAGTGGCCGGCCGACTTTGCATCTGCGCCGATGGCCGAAATCTGCACGAAGGTTCCCACTCCCGCTTGCTTTGCGGCTTTGGCGACCGCGCGGGCTCCCTGGGCATGCACCGTGTCGAAGGTTTGTGCTCCCGTCTTGGCCAGAATTCCCACGAGATTGACCACCGCGTGCGCGCCCTCGACGGCTGCCGCCAGAGATTCCGGATAGCGCACGTTCGCCTGCACGGGGTGGATTTGCCCGACCACGCCCATGGGCTGCAAATGTCCCGCCAGATCGGGACGTCGCACCGCGACGCGCACGCGAAAGCCCTGCCGGGCGAGTTCACGCACGACATGGCGTCCGACAAACCCCGCGCCACCGAAGACTGTGACCAGCGCGCCGTCTTCGCGTCTTACCGCCATCGGCCTCGACCTTCCCGTTGCCGTCCCGTCCATAAAATTGGATCGCACCCATACAGCCGACTGCGCTTCGCCTCAAGGCGGCGCGGCGTCCCGTTACCGGCCGGCTCGGCAACCGTCAACCCGGACCAATCATGTTCTCGGGGCGCACGATGGCGTCGAAGTCTGCATGGGAAATGCCCGCGCTCAATGCCTCTTCACGCAGGGTCGTGCCGTTCTTGTGGGCTGTTTTCGCGATTTTGGCGGCCATGTCGTAGCCGTACTTTGGCGCGAGCGCCGTGACCAGCATCAGCGACCGCTCGAGCGCCGCCTTGATGTTGTCCTCGCGCGCCTCGATCCCGATGACGCAGTTGTCGGTGAAGGACACCGCCGCATCCGTCAACAATCGCACCGACTGGAGGAAGTTATAGGCCATCACCGGGTTGAACACGTTGAGTTCGAAGTGTCCCGATGCGCCGGCAAACGTCAACGCGGAGTGGTTGCCGAACACCTGGACACAGACCATCGTCAGCGCCTCGCATTGGGTCGGGTTGACCTTGCCCGGCATGATCGACGAGCCCGGCTCATTTTCCGGCAAGTTCAACTCGCCCAGCCCCGAACGCGGTCCGCTGCCGAGGAAGCGAATATCGTTGGCGATTTTGAACAACGAGGCGGCAACCGTATTGATCGCGCCGTGGCTCATCACCATCGCGTCGTGCCCCGCCAGCGCTTCGAATTTGTTGGGCGCCGTCGTAAATGGCAATCCCGTGATCGCCGCGATCCGCTCAGCGACTTTCTCGGCAAACCCCACGGGTGCATTCAGCCCCGTCCCGACCGCCGTTCCGCCCTGCGCCAATTCCATCAGCGAGGGCAACGTCTGCTCGATGCGCTTGATGCCGTTGGCGACTTGAGTGGCGTACCCGGAAAACTCCTGGCCCAGCGTCAGCGGCGTTGCATCCTGCGTGTGCGTGCGCCCGATCTTGATGATGTGGTCGAACGCTTTCTGCTTGTCGACGAGCGCCGAGTGCAGCTTCTTCAAGGCCGGCGCCAGGTCGTGCACGATCTGCTCGGCGCAGGCGATGTGCATGGCCGTGGGATAGGTGTCGTTCGACGATTGGCTCATGTTGACATGATCGTTGGGATGCACCGGCTTTTTGGAACCCATGACGCCGCCGAGCATTTCGATCGCCCGGTTCGAGATGACCTCGTTGGCGTTCATGTTCGACTGCGTACCCGACCCCGTCTGCCAGACGACGAGCGGAAAATGATCGTCGAGCCGCCCCTCGATGACTTCCTGCGCCGCGGCAACGATGGTCTCACCGATTTTTGCATCTAACCGCCCCAGCGCGACATTCGCCTCGGCGGCGGCGCGCTTGACGATTCCCAGGCCCCGCACCACCGGCAAGGGTTGGCGCTCCCAACCGATCTTGAAATTACCCAGCGAGCGCTGCGCCTGCGCGCCCCAGTAGCGGGTCTGGTCCACTTCGATGGGGCCGAACGTATCGGTTTCGGTGCGGGTTTTCGGCGTGCGTTCGGTCATGGCGGGCGCTCTGGGCTGCGATCGGGACTGTCGCTCCTCCCCTAGCATGGGCGCGGCTCCGCCTCTAGGGGGCGACAATTCGGGACGCCACCGAGGGCGCTTGCCAGGAGCCGGGCCGGGTCACGCCACGCGGTCGCGGATGACTTGCGCGGAGGGTCGGGTGGCGGCAAACGATGCCCGGCCCTCCAATCGGTCCGCGTACGTGACGAGGTTGGGATGCATGCGCTCCCAACCGTAGTCCGGCATGCGCAC
>JANOKV010000259.1:0-21494 GCA_031419415.1 Hyphomicrobiales bacterium
CCCCGATCACGTCCCACGACGATCTCGTCCAGTGGTTTGCCGTCGGCAGCAAACCCAAGTCGGAATGGCGGATCGGCACCGAGCACGAGAAGATCGTTTTCCGCACCGATGATCTGCGCCCCGTCCCCTACGAGGGCCCGCACGGCATTCGCGCGCTGATGGAAGAGCTGATCAGCCGCTATGGCTGGCTGCCGATCCACGAGCGCGACACCATCATCGCCCTGAAACGCCCCGACGGGGAGCCCCCCGCCAACGTCTCGCTGGAGCCGGGCGGTCAGTTCGAACTGTCGGGCGCACCGCTTGCCACCCTCCACGAGGTGGCCGACGAAACCCAACTGCACCTCGATCAGGTGCGCGCCATCGGTGATGAGCTGAAACTCGGGTTTCTGGGACTGGGATTTTCGCCCAAGTGGCAACTCTCTGAAACGCCCCGAATGCCCAAGCGCCGCTATGGCGTCATGACCCGCTACATGCCGCAGGTCGGCAAAGGCGGGCTCGAGATGATGTATCGCACGGCGACCATCCAGGTGAACCTCGACTTTGGCGACGAAGCCGACATGGTCAAGAAGCTGCGCACGTCACTGGCGCTGCAGCCGATCGCGACGGCGCTGTTTGCCGCCTCGCCGTTCAAAGAGAGCCGACCCAACGGCTTCCTATCGCTGCGCAGCGAGGTGTGGCGCGATACCGATCAGAACCGCACCGGCATGCTGCCGTTCGTGTTCGAGAGCGGCATGAGTTTCGATCGCTACGTCGAATATGCGCTCGATGTGCCGATGTACTTCATCTACCGCAAGGGCGATTACATCGATGTGGCGGGCGCGTCGTTTCGCGACTTCATGGCCGGCCAATTGGCCAAGAAATTGAACCGGCCCGAACTCGCCAAGCTCGAGCCGACCATCGACGATTGGTCCGATCATATCACGACGATCTTCCCCGAGGTCCGCATGAAGCGCTTCCTCGAGATGCGCGGCGCGGATGCCGGTCGCTACGATCATATTTGCGCCCTGTCGGCACTGTGGACGGGGCTGTTCTACGACCAGTCGGCGCTCGATGCCGCGTGGGACGTGTGCCGGTCGTGGACCGCCGAAGAACGCCAAGGGCTGCGCAATGACGTGCCCCGCCACGCATTGAAAGCTCGCCTGCGCCGCCATTCCGCGCACGATATCGCCCGCGAGGTGGTCGACATCAGCTTATCGGGATTGAAGGCCCGTGGCCTGACGAACGCCAAAGGCGATGACGAGCGTATCTATCTCGACCCGCTCCAACGCATCGTCGAGTCGGGCCGCACCGTCGCCGACGACATGCTCGAGCAATTCGAAAAGTCGTGGGGCGAGGATATCGATCAAGCGTTCAAGGACTATCGTTTCTGAGCTGCAGTGGCCCGTGGCCCCCGAGGCTCGATCCGTGCCGAGGTGGCCATGCCCGATACCGCAGCGCGCAGCCAACTGATGTCGCCGGGCCGGCTGGTTGCGATTGTCTGTGCGGCTCAGGTGCTGGTGCAGCTCGGCGCGTTCTTTTGGCCCGCGTTGCTGCCGGATTTGATGCAGCGCTGGTCTCTGTCGAATAGCGCGGCGGGATGGATCACGTCGTCGTTCTATGCGGCTTACATGCTGTCGGTGCCCATCCTCGTCACCCTGACCGATCGGGTCGATGCGCGGTACGTTTATCTCTTCGGCGTTGCTGCAACACTGGTCGGCCATGTGCTCTTTGCATTCGCCGACGGGTTCTGGTGGGCAATGGCGGCGCGTGGGTTGACCGGTCTCGGCTGGGCCGGCACCTACATGACCGGGCTCAAGCTGCTCGCCGATCAGGTCGACGCCAAGATGATGTCGCGCGCGGTCACCGGCCATGCGGCGTCGATCGGCATTTCGGGCGCAGCGTCTTTCGCGGTTGCAGACCTGCTGGCCGCGGTAGGCGGCTGGCAGGCGGCGTTCTGGACGGCCGCTACAACTGCGGCCATCGCCTTTGTCATTGTCGCGGTGTTGGTTCCAGGACGCGCGCCGCCAACGCGCAAGGCCGAAGACGGGGGCGGGCTCTACGATTTCCGCCCCGTGCTGCGCAATCGGTCAGCCATGGCGTATGCGCTCGCCTACTGCATCCACACCCTAGAAATGAACGCACTGCGCGGCTGGGGCGTGGCCTTCCTGGGGTGGATCGCGCTCAGCACGGGCGCCAGCACCGGCTGGCTGACGCCAACCATCGTCATCACAATCCTGGGTCTCGTGGGCACCGTGGCGAGCATTGCGGGCAACGAGATGTCCATTCGCCTGGGCCGTCGCCGTCTGGTCGTCATGGCGATGCTCGGATCGATCGTGCTCGCAGCATCGATCGGTTTCCTGGGGCCGCTGTCTTACCCGTTGGCCGTCGGGTTGATCATGATCTGGGGGATCGTCGTGTGGCTCGACTCGTCGTCTCTGACGGCGGGGGCGGCCGGTACGGCGGAACCGTCTCGACGCGGGGCCACACTCGCCATCCATTCGATGCTGGGCTACGCAGGCGGGTTCGTCGGGCCGCTCGCCGTCGGCTGGACGCTCGACGCGATGGGCGGCATGTCGCAACCGGGCTGGGGCGCCGCCTTCGGCCTCATCGCCGTGTTGATGCTGGCAGCCCTCGGCGCCTTCATCGTCATCCGGCCCCGTGAAGTGGCGGGGGATCGTGGGGCTGGATAGCCGTCTGCAAGGCCCGCAAAGCCGACACGCCTTACTGTGAGCGTGGGACCTTCGGCAGGGGCGCTTTGCCCTTCTCCAGGCTTTCGAGCAGACCACCTGGCGCGGCAGGGGCCGCGTCGGTGGGCGTCGATGTCGACGGCGCGCCCGGCGTTGCGGGTGCCGAAATTGGTGCGCCCGGTCGCGAATCGAGCGGCGAAACGGCCGATCCCGACCGCTGAGCGAGCAGCGTCAGCGTGATGCTGGTGACGAAAAACGCCGCCGCCAGTCCAGCGGTGGCCCGCGTCAGCATATTGGCCGTGCCCCGGCCGGTCATGAAGCCACCGGACGCAGAACCGCCCATGCCGAGGGCTCCGCCCTCCGAGCGCTGGAGCAACACCACGCCCACCAGGGCTGCGGCGATCATCAGGTGAATGACGAGAACGACGTTTTGCATGGAGGCTTTCCAAATATCCGCGACGCACCCCCCGGAGGGGCATGGTCAGCGACCGATCGAATGTGATGTTGGGGCTTTTATACTAACCCCGCCCAACCGCCAACCGCGATGAAACGCCCCGCCCGGCCGGCCGACCAAGCGGGTTGGAGCTGCTGCGCAGTGCTTTTCCTCAGCCCTAACCCCATCTTCGGCGAACGTTACCACGATAGGCCCCAACCAGCGTCGCGGTGATAACTTTTTTCGCCGCCGGCTCAGGTCCCCAAATCGTAGGCCGCCAGGGCCGCCATGTTCAGGATGTCGCTGTCCATCGACCCCAGCGGACAGATCTGCACGGAATGGGCAAGCCCTGTCAGAATTGGCCCAACGATGGTCGCGCCGCCGAGTTCTTTCAACATTTTCGTCGAGATCGAGGCGGCGTGGAATGCCGGCATGACGAGCACGTTGGCCGTGTCGGTCAGGCGGCAGAACGGATAATGGGCGCGCAGCTCCGGGTTGAGCGCCACGTCGGCCGCCATGTCCCCATCATACTCGAAATCGACGCCGCGCTGGTCGAGCACTTCGACAGCGCCGCGCACTTGATCCGCGCGGTCGCCGCGGGGCTGGCCATAGGTCGAATAGGCCAGCAGCGCCACGCGCGGCTCGAGCCCCAACCTGCGGGCGGCCCGCGCAGCTTCGATGGCGATGTCGGCCAGTTCTTCGGCGGATGGCATGTCGTGAACGCTGGTGTCGGCGACTAACACGGCGCGACCGCGACACAACGCCAACGTGATGCCGATCGGCGAGCGGCCGGGTTTGGCGTCCATGACCAGAAGCGCATCGCGATAAATGCTCGACCAATTGCGCGTGACCCCAGACACGAACGCGTCCGCATGCCCATGCACCACCATCAACGCCGCAAACACATTGCGCTCGTTGAGGACGAGGCGCTGACAATCGCGCCGCAGATATCCCTGCCGTTGAAGGCGCTCGTAGAGATAGTCGGTAAATGTTTCCGTATGCGGTGAATTGCGCGTATCGACGAGCGTGAATTCCGGCCGCTGCTTGATTCCGAGATCGGAAAAACACTGCGTGACAGTCCCGGTGGTGCCGACGAGTAGCGCTTCGCCAAAGCCGTTGTTGAGGTAGGCGTTAGCCGCACGGATGACGGCGTGCTCCTCGCCCTCGGCGAAGATCACGCGCTTTGGATTGCGGCGCACCGTCTCGAAGATGCTCTGCAACCAGCCCGCAACCGGATTGAGGCGACCCGCCAACCGGCCGACGTAGGCGTTGAAGTCTGTGATCGGCTTGCGCGCGACGCCTGTCTCCATTGCCGCCTTGGCGACGGCGAGCGGCACGTCGATGATGAGGCGCGGATCGAACGGCGCTGGAATGATGTAGTCGGGACCGAATGTCGGCCGGCGTCCGTGAAAGGCGGCGGCGACTTGATCGGGCACCTCGGCGCGGGCCAGCGCCGCCAGCGCCTTGGCCGCAGCGATCTTCATGGCTGTGTTGATTTCGGTCGCCTGGACGTCGAGCGCGCCCCGAAAGATGAAGGGGAAACCCAACACATTGTTGACCTGGTTGGGATAGTCGGAGCGCCCCGTCGCTATGATGGCGTCGTCCCGGGCCTCGGCCACCTCTTCAGGCGTGATCTCGGGATCGGGATTGGCCATGGCGAAGATGATCGGCTTCTTCGCCATGCTGAGGACCATCTCCTTCGTCACGGCCCCCTTCGCAGACAATCCGAAAAAAGCATCGGCCCCGACCAGGGCATCAGCGAGCGTGCGGGCTTTGGTGTTGGCGGCATAGGCCGATTTCCACTGGTTCATGCCGTCCTTGCGACCCTGGTAGATGACCCCCTTTGTATCGCAGAAGATGACGTTCGCTTTCGGCATGCCCATCGCCGTCAAAAGATCGAGGCACGCAATTCCCGCCGCCCCTGCGCCATTGACGACGAGCGTGAAGTCGGCGATGTCGCGACCCGTCAACTCGAGCGCATTGAGCAAGCCGGCAGCCGCGATGATGGCCGTGCCATGCTGGTCGTCGTGGAAGACGGGGATCGGGAGCAGTTCCTTCAGTTTCTCCTCGATGATGAAGCAGTCGGGCGCCTTGATATCCTCGAGGTTGATGCCACCGAAGGTCGGCCCCAGGTAGCGCACGCAATTGATGAAGGCGTCCACGTCTTCGGTGTCGACCAGAAGATCGATCGCATCGATGTCGGCAAAGCGCTTGAAGAGCGCACCCTTGCCTTCCATGACCGGCTTGGATGCCAGCGCCCCGCGATTGCCCAGCCCCAAGATCGCGGTGCCGTTCGACACCACCGCGACGAAATTGCCTTTGCTCGTGTACTCGTAGGCCAGCGATGGATCGGCCGCGATGGCGAGCACAGGCACGGCCACGCCGGGCGAATAGGCCAGCGACAAATCGCGTTGCGTCGCCAACGGCTTCGTCGGCGCGATCTCCAGTTTGCCGGGCTTGCCTTGCGAATGAAACAGCAGAGCTTCTTCGTCTGTGAACCGAGCGGCGTCGAATTTTACAGTCATAGGAGTTCCCTGTTGATCGAACGCGTCGATTCCAAACCGGCGACCCTGACGGCCACCAGAAAACACGAATTTGAGCGATCAGCTTATGAGGTCGACTGCCGCTTCACAACTCGCAGCACCGTTGAATTCGAAGTATCGCACTGCAGCAATGAATCGCGCGCGCCGGGTTCTGTACGCAGGGCGTTTCAATTCATCGGTTTTTTGGACGTTGCACCCCTGGCGCGACCTGCCGTGGTGTGTGGCCGTTGGTGTGTCACCAGTCCGCAAAGGCGCCAAGGAAGCCGCTGCTCGGGAGCACCCTGGTGTCAGGCCAAAGGCCAGACACCTGCTTCCGCCGCGAACCACGGCCTCGAGCTGGCGCGGGTGCGATTTCAGGAAACAGGGGTACGTTGCCACGCTGTCGGCTGGCGTGCTAGGCACGGCTGCCGGGGCGCACGAAGGAGAGCCCAATTTCCGTGAATGACGAGCGAACAACCGGCACAGCGTCCGGCGGCATAGATTCTCGTTACGCTTGGGTTCGCCTCTCGGCGGCTCTGGCGCTCGCCACCATAGGTGGCGTCGGCATGTGGTCCGTTGTCGTCATCCTGCCGGCGGTGCAGGAGACATTTGGGCTGTCGCGGGCCGACGCGTCGCTGTCCTATACGCTGGCGATGACGGGCTTTGGCGTCGGCGGCATCCTGATGGGGCGCCTCGTCGATAGCCTCGGAGTATTTCGACCCCTCATCGCGGGCATCGTGGTGTTGAGCCTGGGCTATGTCGCCACCGCATTCGCGGAAACCCATTGGCAGTTCGCTGTGGCCTATGGCTTGCTGATCGCCATGCTCGGCGCCTCGATCAGTTTCGGGCCGCTCATTGCGGACACGTCGTTGTGGTTCGACCGGCGACGCGGCATTGCCGTCGGCATCTGCGCCAGCGGCAATTATCTGGCAGGAACCCTTTGGCCACCGCTTCTGCAAAGTCTGGTTGCAACCCATGGCTGGCGGCAGACCCACGTCTGGATCGCTCTGTTCTGCCTCGTGACGATGTTGCCTCTGGCCCTGGTGCTGCGCCGGCCACCGCCCAACCAACATGCGACGACTGCTGGCGGATCGACGTCGCGACGCCGTCCCGTGGGGCCCGCGCCGTTCAGCCTGCCCGTCATGCAAGTGCTGTTGATCATCGCCGGCATCACGTGCTGCCTCGCGATGGCGATGCCGCAAGTGCATATCGTCGCTTATTGTGGGGATCTGGGCTATGGCGCGGCGCGCGGCGCGGAAATGCTGTCGTTGATGTTCGGCTTCGGCATCATCAGCCGGTTGGGCTCGGGCTATGTGGCCGATCGCATCGGCGGGCTCAACACGCTGCTGATCGGCTCAATTCTGCAAACGGTGGCGCTGGCTCTCTATGTGCCATTCGATAGCCTCGTCTCTCTCTACATCGTCTCCGCCCTGTTCGGTCTCTTCCAGGGTGGCCTGGTGCCGAGTTACGCCATCATCGTCCGGGAATATTTCCCGCCCGAGCAGATTGGCACGCGCGTCGGTATTACGCTGACGGCGACGATGATCGGCATGGCAGCTGGTGGCTGGATGACCGGCGCCATCTTCGACATCGCCGGAAGTTACCGGGTCGCTTTCATCAACGGCGTGTTCTGGAATCTCGTGAATATGGCCATCGTGCTGGTGATGATCTGGCGCGTGCGCCAGAAAATGGCTGGCGGCGGCGGGCGCGCCCCGATCGCGCAACCTGCGGAATGAACGCGCTATAGGTGTCTGGCCTTTGGCCTGACACCGTTGGCGCGACGGTCCCACCGGGCGTTGGCGTCTCGGTCCCGGTGTCAGGCCAAAGGCCAGACACCTACCCGAGGCTGACGCCGAGCGTCTTGGCCCACTTCAAGCCTTCGACGGTGCCTTTGCGGGGTTTGTATTCGCAGCCGACGTAGCCTTTGAAACCCGACTCGTCGATCAGCTTGAACAGATAGGCGTAGTTCATCTCGCCATCGTCGGGCTCGCCGCGATCGGGCGGGCTGGCGATCTGATAGTGCCGGGCGAGGGAGCCGAATTCCCGGATCGCCATCGCGACGTCGCCTTCCATGATCTGGCGATGATAGAGGTCGAACTGCAAGCCGACGTTGGGCTCCGCGACCTCGTAAATGATCGAGCGCGCCTCGCCCGTCGTGTTGAGGAAATAACCCGGAATGTCACGCGTATTAATCGGCTCGATGATGACGTCGACGCCGTGGACAGCAGCCATTCGGGCCGCACGTTTCAGGTTGGCGACGTAAGTCGCGCGCGTTGCGCCGTGATGGATGAGCCCGGCCATGGCGAAGAGACGTTTGCACCCCGTCGCCTCGGCGTACTCGAGGGCGGCGGTGACGGATGTGTCGAATTCAGCTTCGCGGCCCGGTAACGCCGACATGCCGCGCTCGCCCTTGGTCCAATCTCCGTGCGCCATGTTGAAGAGCGCCGGCGTCAGGCCGTTGTTTGTCAGCCGCGCGACGAGATCGACTTTCGACAGCTCGAACGGATTGAGAAATTCCACCGCCTTGAACCCGGCTTTGGCGGCGGCTTCAAAACGCTCCGGAAACGCAACTTCGTTGAACATGAAGGAGATATTGGCGGCAAAGCGTGGCATGGGGCGCTCCGGGTTCGGATCCGATTGCGCAAGGAGTATCCGCCAGTGCGCTCACCGGCAAGCGCTGCGCCATCGCACTGGCCGCCATCACCGGCGCGCACAGACAGAAAAACCGGCCCGGGAGTGCCCCGAACCGGTTTTTCCGAGAACCGGTTCGCGTGTCGCGCACTCGGCTCTCCCCCTTGAACGTCGATGAGCCAATCTCATGCTGCTCTGAGACGGACCATGAGGAAACCTATGCCGAGATCGACTTGCAGGAGCAATATAAATTCCACGCCAAACAGTGATTGAGCAGAGGCGTTGCGAGCGCGCCACGCGACACTACGGTCAGGCCGGCGGAGCGGATTTGCGAATGTGGAAGAGATGATCGACGGGACCATGGCCCTTGCCCACCGACGTGACGGCCGCCGAAGCGATCGCCCGGTGCACATAGGTTTTGGCGCGGTCGACGGCCACCCCCAGATCGACCCCGGAGGCGACGAGCGCGGCGATGGCCGCAGACAACGTGCAGCCGGTGCCATGGGTGTTGTGGGTGGCGATGCGCGGCGTCGCCAAACGGATGACACGCCCTTCGTGCCAGAGAAAATCGACGGCCTCCGCGCTCGTGCCGTGCCCGCCTTTGAGCAACACCGCTGCCGACCCCAGGCGCGCCAGCCCGTCGAGTTGCGCGCGCGCCTCCGCCTCGGTGGTGGCGATCGATCCCTCGAGCAGGCGCGCTGCTTCCGGCAAGTTGGGCGTCATCAACAGAGCGCGCGGCAGGATCAGTTTTTTGACCGCGTCGACCGCTTCATCGTCGATCAGACGATCGCCACTGGTGGCGACCATGACGGGATCGACGATCAAGGGAATCGAGGGGGTGGCGTCGAGTTCAGCCGCGATGGCCTCGACCAGCGCGCGCGATGCCAGCATGCCGGTCTTGACCGCGCCGACGTCGAGGTCCGACAGCACGGCGCGCATTTGTGCGGCGACGAAGGCGGGCGACGCCAATTCGACGGCCGAGACGCCGCGCGTGTTTTGGGCGGTGAGCGCGGTGATAACGGACGCACCGTAGACGCCGAACGCCGTGAAAGTCTTGAGATCGGCCTGGATGCCAGCCCCTCCCGAACTATCGGAGCCCGCAATGGTGAGAGCGATCGGGAGTGCCAGTGAAGGTGCAGGCGTCATGCGAGCTAACCGACGCTCAACGCGCCGCCCCTTGTTTCAGGATGTCGGTTTGCAACGATTTCGATGTCGCCAACTCCTCGATCTGACCCAGAATCGGCACGTTTTCGATCAACCATTGTCCGAGAAAATTGATCGAGCCCCCGACCAGGATCATGCCGAAGACGAGGATGCCGAGGCCCGCCGTTCTCATGGCCACCGTCGGCATCACAGCCAAACCGATGCCGATCGCGACGATCAGCAGGCCGACCACGGTCGAGATTTTATCGAGCATCGGGACGGCAGCGACGAGCCAATCGCGCACGACGCCCAGTGCTTCGCCCGCAAACAGCAGTCCCGTCAAAACGAGCAGCACACCCATGCCCTTCTCGACGCGGCCCAGATGTCGGCGAAAGCGGTGCATGAAGGACATGAAGGGGCGGATGGCGACGGCGGCCAGAACGAACGGTATGCCCAGCCCCAGAGAATAGGCGGCCAACAGGCGCACGCCCGTGCCGAGCGTGCCTTCGTTGGCGGCGACCGCCAGAACCGTGGCCAGGATCGGGCCCACGCACGGCGTCCACCCGAACGCGAAGGCGAGGCCCATCAGATAGGCGCCCAACAAGCTCGCGCCTTCGACATTGGCTTGATAGCGCGCTTCGCGATAGAGCAGCGGAATGCGCAACGCTCCGAGGAAATGTAGGCCAAACAGCACGATCAATCCGCCCGCTGCGATGGCGAGCGTCGCTTTGTAGGTTTGGATCAATTGCCCGAAGGCCGATGCGCCCGCGCCGAGCCCGATGAAAACGGTGCTGAACCCAGCGACAAAGCACAGCGAGGCAATGACGACGCGTCGCCAAGCGGCAGCGTCGACGCCTTTACTGTCAGTCATCTGCTCGATGGTCATGCCGCCGAGGTAGCCGAGGTAGGGCGGCACCAACGGCAGCACACACGGCGACAGAAAACTGACGGTGCCCGCCAGCGCCACGCCCAAATAGATCGACAGATCTGCGAGCACACACCGCTCCGCCGTTCGAGAAAATCAGCGTTCAGGTAAGCACTGTCGGCGGCGGACGCAATTCACGATCGCGTCGCAGCGGCCAGTCTCGCCCGTCCTGAGGCTCTGGCCGTGATCACAACCGCGCGAGGGCGGCGGGAATATCGGACAGCCGATCGACGACCAGCGTCGCGCCGAGTTCAGCCGGTGGCACGCGTGTATAGCCATAACTGACCGCGATCGACCGGCACCCGGCGGCTTGGGCCGCACCGATATCGGCGGCGCTGTCCCCGATCATGACCACGTCGGCGGGCGTGGCGCCGAGCAAGCTCATGGCCGCGTGCAATCCGGCGGGATCGGGCTTCTTGGGGCGATCGTCACGCGCGCCGACAATGGCCTTGAAGTAGCGCGTGATCCCCAACGCCGCGAGCGCGATATGGGTGATCGGCTCGGACTTGTTGGTGACGAGCCCCAGCGGCGTGCCCCGTCGCTCGAGACCCTCCAGCAGTTCCAACGCGCCCGGATAGAGCCCGTTGCCTTCCGCTGACGCCACCGCGTAGGTGTCGAAAAACCGCGCCGTCACGTCGGCGATCTGCGCGGTCGTCAGCTCGAGGCGCGCGAAGGCAGCGGCCCGACCAATGGTCACGGACGCGCCGTTACCGATGAAACTCGCGACCTGCGCGAGCGGAAAGGGTGGTGCGCCGAACGGGCCGAACCCGGCGTTCAAGGCGCGCGCGATATCGGGCGCGCTGTCGACGAGCGTGCCATCGAGATCGAAGATCAAAGCCTTCGGCGGACGGCTCATGCGACGTTTCTCCCAAACAATCCGCCGAGCGTGCTCACCGACGTGCCGTGGTCAAGGCGACAATTCCCGGCAATTCGCGCCCCTCGAGCCATTCGAGGAACGCGCCGCCCGCCGTCGAGACGTAGCTGAATTGCTCGGTGACGCCCGCCGCGTTGAGGGCCGCCACCGTGTCGCCGCCACCGGCCACGGAGACGAGCTGGCCGGCCAGCGTCATCCGCGCCGCTTCCCGCGCCAAGGCGAACGTCCCCTCGCCGAACGGCGCAATCTCGAAGGCGCCCAGCGGGCCATTCCACAGCAGCGTGCGGCATCCACTCAGCACGCCGATCAGATGGGCGACCGACTTTGGGCCCACATCGAGGATCATCGCGTCATCGGGAACCCGGTCGACGTCGACCACGCGCGACGGCGCGCCCGCGGCGAACTTGTTTGCGACCACGCCATCGACCGGCAGGATGATTTCGCAGCCTTTGGATTGGGCCTCGACCATGATTTTACGCGCGAGATCATGGAATTCGGGCTCGGCCAGAGACTTGCCGACGGTGTGGCCCTGCGCCTGCAAGAAGGTATTGGCCATGCCGCCGCCGATGATCAGCTTGTCGACCTTGGCCATCAAGTTGGTGAGCACGGGTATTTTCGTGGACACTTTGGCGCCCCCGACAACAGCCGCCGTCGGCCGGGTCGGTTTGTCGAGCGCCGCCCGCAGCGCGTTGATTTCCTCCATCAGCAGCGGCCCGGCATAAGCCGGCAACAACCCGGCGAGGCCAGCCGTCGAAGCATGGGCCCGGTGCGCGGCCGAGAAGGCATCATTGACGTAGAGATCGCCGAGTTGGGCGAGTTGCGCTGTAAAGGTTGGAGCGTTCTTTTCCTCGCCGGCATGAAAGCGTGTGTTCTCGAGAACGACGACATCGCCGGGCTGCATCCGGTCAATCGTCGATGCGGCTGCGGGTCCGACGCAATCTGGCGCCAAAGGCACTGTCTTGCCGAGCAACGTCCCCAGCCGCGTCGCGACGGGCGCCAGCGAGTTTTCCATGTCCGGGCCGGCCTTGGGTCGCCCGAAATGCGACAGCACGATCACCCGTGCGCCGCGCGCCGACAATTCGGCAAGCCCCGGAACGAGACGTTCGAGCCGCGTCGCATCCGTGATGCGACCGTCCTTGACGGGGACGTTGAGGTCCGCGCGCACGAGGACGCGCTTGCCGGCCACATCGAGCCCCGCCGTCGTCGCGAGCTTTTCGAGATCCATAACCCACTCCCGCTGATCGTCGGGAGCGGTCTAACTACGGCCCGCCGCAGCGCGCAAGGGCTATAGCGCCGCGATCCCGGATCGCCACGCGCTCGGCGCGCAGCGTCAGGGAAGCAGTGGGGAGGGCGGGGCGCGCGTTAACCGCGATGCGCAGCACAGGTGTCTGGCCTATGGCCTGACACCGTCGACGTTGCGGCAAGGCGAGTGGATCGGCGGGGCTTCGCGCTGTCGCAAGCGGTGTCAGGCCAAAGGCCAGACACCGCTTGCGCGTCCCCTCAAGCCGCTGCGATGTTGGAGCGTTTGACGGTGTCGAGGTTCTTGCCTTCGATGCGGATGAGTTTGGTGGGCGCGGCCCGATTGGGCGAATGCACGAAACCCACGTCATAGAGTTTCGCATCACCCGGCTTCATCGTGTAGGTGCGGACGGGTTTGACGAGGGCTGGCGCATCGGCCGATCCGGGCGTGGTGATGTCCCAATCCGTCATCTCGGTGACGCCCACGGCCTGGCCGTAAATCGCCCAGCTCGAGCCATGATCGTGGGGCTTGCCGACGGCCTTGTCGCCGTACACGTGCCCGCAAATGCAAAAGCCCAGTTCGGGGTCCTCGTAGAGCACCTTGCGCGGCTTGCACTGCTCGGCCGTCAAGTGCTGGGCCACGAATGCCTCATCCACCAGCGCCTTCGAAATGATGCCGCAGACCTTCTCCTTGCCGCCGGTTCCCGCATCCTTCTGGAGCGTCGCGCGGATTTCTGTCGCCAACTGCTCGAGTGTGTAGGCCATCGGGTCGTTCTCCCTGCTCGATCGTCAAATCAGGGTACGAGTTTGCACCCCACGACCGATCCGGGCAAGGCTTTGCTCCGATGCACCGGCTGCCAGGCGGTTTTGTTTATCCCGCGAACCCTTGGCCAGCCGTAGTCATCCCAGTGCTCGGCGCCCGGATTCCTCTCTCGACTGGGCTCGGGAGCCGGCTGAGTGCTGGGTCCCGCAGAAAAGCTGCGGGATGACGAGGGAGCAAGGCACCAACAGAATTGAATTGCCGGTTCGCTGCGCGGCTCAGCCCTCACACGTCCAAGTTCACCACGTTCAGCGCGTTGGTTTGGATGAATTCGCGGCGCGGCTCCACGACATCGCCCATCAGCTTGGAGAAAATCTCGTCGGCTTCTTCGCTGTCGCCGACTTTGACCTGGAGCAGCGTGCGCACGTCGCGATCGAGCGTCGTTTCCCAAAGCTGGTCGGGGTTCATCTCGCCCAGACCCTTGTAGCGCTGCAAGTCCAGCCCTTTGCGACCCGTCTCGTAAACGGCATCCAGCAACGAGCGGGGACCGCGAACGATCGTCTCGTCGTTCTTGCGCTTCAAAACGCCGGGCTTGCCGTAAACCTCGGCCAGATGCGCATGCCGTTCCGACAGACGTCGCGCCTCGAGGGACGCGAGCAGTAAGCGATCGAGATGCTGCACCTCGGCGACGCCGCGCACCTCACGCTGGAACGAGAACCCGTCATTGCCGAAGCGACCCGACCAGCCGCGTTCCGTTTCCTCGGCGACCGCGTCGAGGTGATTGGCCACCTGATCGGCCACGCGATTGGCGCTTTCCGCCGAGGCGTGCAGTTTCGGATCGAAAGCGCCGGCAATCGCGGCTTGCTCGACGACGTAGCGCGCATAGCGGGAATGCAACTCGTCGATGACACGCGCGATGCCCCGCGCCTGCTCGACAACGTCGCGCAGATCGCGGCCGGCGCGGGTTTCACCCGAACCCAGTTGCAGCGTCGCGCCGTCGAGACCGGTGTCGATCAGATAATCCTCGAGCGCGCGCTGATCCTTGAGATACGTGCTCGAGCGCCCCTTGGAGACGCGATAGAGCGGTGGCTGGGCAATGTAGAGGTGCCCCTTCTCCACGAGCTGCGGCATCTGCCGGTAGAAGAAAGTCAGCAGCAGGGTGCGGATGTGGGCGCCGTCGACGTCGGCGTCCGTCATGATGATGATCTTGTGGTAGCGCAGCTTGGTCAAATCGAAGTCATCGCGGATGCCGGTGCCGAGCGCTGCGATAATGTTCGTCACCTGCTCCGACGACAGCATCTTGTCGACGCGGGCGCGCTCCGTGTTGAGGATCTTGCCACGGATCGGCAACACCGCTTGGAACTCGCGCTTGCGCCCCTGCTTGGCCGAACCGCCTGCCGAGTCCCCCTCGACGATGAACATTTCCGTATTTACCGGATCGCGGTCCTGGCACTCGGCCAAACCACCGGGCAGACGAAGACTGTCGAGCGCGCCCTTGCGCCGGGTCAGATCGCGCGCCTTGCGTGCGGCTTCGCGGGCCAGCGCCGCCTCGACGATCTTGCCGACAACGATCTTGGCTTCTTTGGGATGCTCCTCGAACCACGCATTGAGCTGATCGCCGACGATCGACTCGACGACGGGGCGCACCTCCGAAGACACCAGCTTGTCTTTCGTCTGGCTCGAAAACTTGGGGTCTGGAACCTTGACGGAGAGCACGCAGGTCAAGCCTTCGCGGCTGTCGTCGCCGGTCAGCTCCACCTTCTCTTTTTTCGCGATCCCCGTGTCATTGGCGTATTTGTTGACGATCCGCGTCAGCGCGCTGCGGAAGCCCTGTAAATGCGTGCCGCCATCGCGCTGCGGGATGTTGTTGGTGAAGCACAGCACGTGCTCGCGATAGCTGTCGTTCCACCACAGCGCGACCTCGACCGTGATCTGATCGCGTTGCGAGCGCAGCATGATCGGTTCGCCGATCAGCGGCGATTTCGAGCGGTCGAGCCAGCGCACGAACGCGGCCACGCCACCGTCATAGCTCATCGTCTCGGTCTTGATGTCGGCGTGGCGCTCGTCACTCAAGGTGATCGCTGCGCCCGAATTGAGGAACGCGAGTTCACGCAAGCGATGCTCGAGGGTCGTGTAATCGAATTCGATGTTGGTGAAGGTGTTGGGGCTCGGAATGAACGAGACTTCGGTGCCCCGGTTGCCCTCCGCCGGCCCAACGGCCTTCAAGGGGGCGACCGTGTTGCCATCCCTGAATTCGATTACATGCTCGCGCCCGTCACGCCAGACGCGCGCCCGCAGCCAGCTCGACAGCGCGTTGACCACCGACACGCCGACGCCGTGCAGGCCTCCCGAAACCTTGTAGGAATTCTGGTCGAATTTGCCGCCGGCATGCAGCTCGGTGAAAACAATCTCGGTGGCCGAGCGCTTTGGATCGTTGTCGTCGTCGTGCTTGATGCCCGTCGGGATGCCGCGACCGTTGTCGCGCACGGTCACCGAGCCATCGGCGTTGAGGGTCACCATACACATCGTCGCGTGCCCGGCCAGGATCTCGTCGATCCCGTTGTCGACGACTTCGTACACCATGTGGTGCAGGCCCGACCCGTCGTCGGTATCGCCGATATACATGCCCGGCCGCTTGCGCACGGCGTCGAGACCTTTGAGCATTTTGATGGAGTCGGCGCCGTAATCTTCGGGGGCCTGCGCGTTGGCCGGCTCGTCACTCATATCGGCATATTCCTGGTGGGATTCGAATGCAGGAAACCTATAGCACGGCCACACCGCCGCGTGCCGGTTTTCTGCGTCTACTCCGCATAAATAACATCAGGAATAAATATTATTTTACAATATGTTACGAGGGACGTCGCCAATCGCGACAATCAGGCCGCCGCAGCGATGCGCCCTTCCTCGACCGTCAGGAATTGAGCCTCGTTCATGAGCGCCGAAAAAGCCGAGCGGTCCGTCCCCGTCAACCACGCCTGCGTGCCCAACCGAAGCAACTCCTGGAAGAGGGCATGACGCCGTTTTTCGTCGAGGTGGGCCGCGATTTCGTCGAGCAGCAAAATCGGGGCGACGCCATCACGGCGTTCCGCCAACATCTCGGCGTGAGCCAGCACGAGGCCGACGAGCAAAGCCTTCTGCTCGCCCGTCGAGCACGCCTGGGCCGGCATTGATTTGGCCCCGTGCCCCACGACGAGATCGCTGCGATGGGGGCCTTCCAGCGTGCGGCCGGCGATGCGATCACGTTCGCGTCCACTATCGAGCGCAGCGGCATAGGATTCCTCGACGTCGACAGCAGGTCGTTCGAGAAGGGACGCTTCGAGCGCGCCGGTGAGCGCGACTGCGGCCCACGGAAAAGGTGAATCGGGCGCATGCCCGCGGCGGGCTTCGATCTTCGCGCACAACGCCGCCACGGCCTGAACGCGGGCCGCCGCCATCGCGACCCCGGTTTCCGCCATCAGCACTTCGAGGCCACCGAAACGGGCGGGATCGCGAACGCCATCGTCGAGCAGACGGTTGCGCTGGCGCATCGCCCGCTCGAATTGACCCGCGCGCGCCGCATGTGCGGGGTCGAGGCACAACACCAGACGATCGAGAAACCGCCGCCGATCCGATGCCGCCCCCGTGAAGAGGCCGTCCATCGCCGGCGTCAGCCAGAGCATCTCGACGTGCTCGGCCAATATGCCTGACCCCGTTTGCGTCTGCCCGTCGAGGCGCACGATGCGACCAGTGCGGCTGGACTCCGAAGCATCTGCCGCCAAACCCGTGCCGATCGCAACCGAATGGGCGCCGTGACGCAACGTGGCTGCAACCGCCCAACCCCCAGGACCGTCCCGGCGCGACAGCTCGGGATAGGGCGCCCGCCGCAGCCCCTGTCCCGCCGTCAACAATGACACCGCTTCGAGGACGTTCGTTTTGCCAGCCCCATTCGGCCCAGCCAGCACGACCGGCTGCCCGTCGAGCACGAGGCTCAACTGGTCGTGATTGCGAAAGTCGGTGAGGAGGAGGCGGGAGATCCACATTGAAGCGGTTTACTGCCGTTATTTGCGCATGGCAACAAGCTGGACTAGGGCGCAGCTCTACCCGCAGCAAGGTCTCGCGTCATACGTTTGGAATCGCCCCAAGTCGAAAGCCAAATCAACCCATCAGTGACGATGGATATCGTTCGCCGCAGGACCGTGTAGAACCACGATTGTCGCTGGATATTGCCTTCGGCTGTTCGAAGGTGGGACAATTCTTCTTCACGAATACCCGCAATGACATCGTAGAGCTCGCCATCACGGCTTTCGAGAAATTGAAGCTGATCATCGAGATGGCGATGAACTGTTGCTTCCACGGCGGCTGTCGTCATCCCGATTGCCTGCCGCCCAAGCAACGCCGTGGCCAGCCCCAGTAGACTACCCCCGACACCCCACAATGACATGATCCGACAGGGGCGAGCGCCGCGAACGGGCATTGCCTTTCGGAACGCCGCGCAATGTTCGACCTCGTGGGCCAACATGCCCGACAATGTCGCTACTACATCCGGATAAATCCACCGCGCAACGGCGATTTGGGCGCGATAGATACGGATGGCGCCATGCTCGCCAGCGTGGTGCACCTTCAAGATACGCGCGATCGTCAGCGCCTCCCGAGCGGTCGACGCTGCCGACATGGCTTCCCGTGGCTCCATCACACCCGCATCGGCATCAGCACATACAGCGCTTGATCGTTGCCGCCGTCTTTGACCATGGTCGGGGAGCCGGGATCGGCCAGGATGAAATGCAGCATGTCACTCTCGAGCTGCCCGGAAATATCGAGCAGATAGCGTGCGTTGAAGCCGATCTCGAGCAATGGATGATGATAGTCGACGATCAGTTCCTCGGTGGCGCTGCCACCATCGGGATTGTTGACGGACAGCACCAGCTTCTCCGGTCCGATGCTGAGCTTGACGGCGCGCCCGCGCTCACTCGCGATGGTGGACACGCGATCCACGGCTGCCTTGAACTCCGCGTTGGAGACCTTCATCACCTTGTCGTTCCCCTGAGGAATGACGCGCTGATAGTCGGGGAAGCTGCCATCGATCAGTTTCGATGTCAGTGTGATCGGGCCGATGGCGAAGCGAACTTTGGACGTCGAAACACCGACTTCGACCTGTGCGCTCGTCGCCTCGAGCAGGCGATGAACCTCATGCACCGTCTTCCTCGGTACGATAATGCCCGGCATGCCGACCGCGCCGCTCGGACAGTCGAGGTCCACCTGGGCGAGCCGATGACCGTCGGTCGCCACGGCCCGCAGGGTGGCCGTCTCGCCGCGTTTTGCCGGATGCAGGTATATGCCGTTGAGGTAGTAGCGGGTCTCTTCGGTTGAAATGGCGAACCGCGTCTTTTCGATCAGCGTCTTGAGATCGGACGCCGGCATCTCGAAGGTGTGCGTCAGTTCACCGGCCGCTAAATCGGGGAAGTCTTCCGCCGCCAACGACTGCAGCGCAAACCGGGAATGCCCCGACCGGATCGTCAGCCGCTCGCGCTCGGCGTCGCGAACGATTTCGATTTCGGCGCCTTCGGGGAGCTTGCGAACGATGTCATGCAGCATGTGCGCGGGAACGGTGGTCGCCCCCGACTGCGTCACCTCGGCAGCCGCCGACTCCACCACCTCGCGTTCAATGTCGGTGGCCTTCAGTTCGAGCGACGAGCCCACGGCCTTCAACATCACGTTCGATAGAATCGGAATGGTGGTTCTCCGCTCCACCACACTCGTGACGTGGCCGAGCGCGCGCAACAGTTCGCTGCGTTCGATCACCAGCCGCATAGCATCCACCTCTCGTCTTCGGCTAGGCTTCGAAGGTTGAGCCGCCTTCGCATCCTCGGACTGAGGAACGACGGACGAACCCGCTGATGTCTCGAAGAATCGTTGTTAATCGAACTTGGCGCGACAGGCGCAAATTTGCAAGCATTTCGGGGTGCAGCACCCGATATGTCGCGTCGCACCGTCGGCCCACCTGAGGTTGTCGATACCAGCGAGGGGACCGGATGGCTCCCGTCCCCTCGAGGTACATCGTCGGCAGATCACCTAGCCAGCATCACATGGCGAGTTGCTTCTTCAGTTCCTCGATCTCGTCTTTCAGCCGCGTGTCACCCGTGATCTGGCCGTCGATCTTGCGAATGGCGTGCAGCACCGTGGTGTGATCGCGGTTGCCGAAACGCCGGCCGATCTCGGGTAGCGAGCGGGCGGTGAGCTGCTTTGCCAAGTACATGCCGATCTGGCGCGGCCAGACAACCGACCGGTGACGCCGTTGCGACAGAATGTCGGCCCGCGACACGCCGTAATGGCGCGAGATGATGCGCAGGATATCCTCGATCTTGATGCGCCTCGGCTCGATGCCGTTGACGAGTTCGTGGATGACGCTGTGCACGACCTCTGCCGTGATCGTGGTGTGCATGTACTGCCACGTCGCAAACAGGCGCGTGACGGCGCCTTCCAGCTCCCGGCCGCTCTCCGTCAACTTGTCGGCGAGCATTTCCAGCGCGTCGCGCGGAATTTCGAACGAGGGGTTCGTGATCCGCTTCTCGAGCACGCGCCGTTCGAGAATTTTGAGACGCAGATCATAGTCGAGCGCGCCGATTTCGGTGACCAGTCCCCGGCCCAGTCGCGAGCGCATCCGGTCGTTGAGGCGCACGAGCTGGTTTGGTGGCCGCGCGGATGCGACCACGAGTTGGCGGCCACCGTCGAGCAACATGTTGATGATGTGGTCGAACTCGAGCTCGGTCTTTTCACCCTGCAGGAATTCAAGATCATCGATCAGCAGCATGTCGATGGCCCGGAAGCGCTCCTTGAACGCCATGGCGTCCTGGTTCTTCACGGCCTCGACAAACTGGAAGCGGAACCGTTCCGCAGTCAGATAGAGAACCTGAGCGTGCGGCGTGCGGCGCTTCACTTCCCAAGCGATGGCGTGCAGCAGATGCGTCTTGCCGTGGCCGACACTCGAGTGAATGAACAGCGGATTGAAGCCCCGCTCCTCGGCGAACACGGTCTCGGCGACCTGCGTGGCGCCCGCATGCGACATGCGATTGGCCGGCCCGATGACGAAGCTCTCGAACGTATAGCGCGGATCGAGGGGCGAACCCTCGAGACCGTTCACGACGGTGCGCGGGGCGAGTGCAACAGGACCCGGTGCTTGCGTGTTGGTGGCCTGACGCCGTGGATCGGTGCCATTGATGACGTCGCTGGCGGAGGGACGCGCGGTCGATCCCGGCATGGTTTGGCGTTGCACGGCGCCGCCGGGCTGCCGCAACATCACGTCGACCCGCTTGACCCCTTTGAACTCGACCGCCGCACAGGCGAGCAAAGCCTCGTTGTAATGGGTCTGAATCCAGTTTTGCAGGAACTTCACGGGCACGGACACTTTCAGCGCCGTTCCGTCGAAGCTGTGAAATTCGAGAGCGTTGAACCAGCTCGTATAAACCTCTTCACCGACCCGGGCCTTGAGAACGGCTCTGACGCGAAGACCCAAGGGGCCGACATCGCCACCCTCGCCAACCTGACCGCCGCTTGCCGTTGTTTTTTTGTCTGCCGCTTGGGCGCCGACACTCTCCCGAGTGTCACTGGACGAGCTGCCCGCAGCAGTCTCGTCGTCTAAATCAAAGCCCGCGGATTGAGGACCGAAGTCCTTCCGATCAACCATATTGGTACCCCCGCACCATTGTTTCCGAAGTGCACCGCACACTCGGTACTCGAGCCACACACACGCGGGCCCGTATTTCACGCCGTCTCAGACGCCTTCGCAGTCGTCGTGTCCGAATTCACTCCTGCACCCAGGGCAATCCCTCTACCTTCCACCCTGAATGAATTCCCCGATGATTATCTCCGTCGAGCGGTCCCTCGAACCCCTCGGCGACGTTGTAGCAATGCTCGTAGCCCACAGCCTGCAAGGCTGCCGCAGCATGACGGCTGCGACTTCCAGAACGGCAGATGAAGTAGAGCTCTGTGGTGCGGCTCACACCCGCAGCCTCGAGGCTGCTCGTCAGCTGGCCCACGAACCCCGCATTCAGGCGGTTTTCGGGAAATTCCAGCCACTCGACCAGCATCGTTTGCCGACCCAGGGACTCCAGGTCCGGCACCCCGACGAATGACCACTCTGCTCGTGTCCGCACATCGATCAGAACGGCGCTAGGGTTGGCTTTCAGGCGATCCCACGTCGCCCGCACGGGGACGTCTTCGATCGCTCGAGTTTGAAACGCAGTCACTGAAATCTCCACTCCCGTCACACGCTGCTCGTCATCGCGTGAAAGGCCCTTTCGATCGCAACGGCAAAACTGTCAGCCG
>JANOKV010000260.1:0-13138 GCA_031419415.1 Hyphomicrobiales bacterium
GTAGACTTCAGGGCTGCACCTTCACGACACCGAAATCGATGACGCTACGCACGACCTTGCCAGCCTTCATGGCGGCGAAGCCCTCGTTGATCTCTGAGAGCTTGATGTGGGCCGAGACGAAGTCGTCGAGGTGCAGCTTGCCGCGCCGGTAGAACTCCATCAGTCGCGGCATGTCGATGCGAAAGCGGTTCGAGCCCATCGACGAGCCCTGGATGCGCTTTTCGCGCAGGAAGTCGTAGCCGTGCAGCTCGATCTTCATCCCGAACGGCACCATGCCGACAATCGTGGCTGTGCCGCCGTAGCGCAACATCTGGAAGGCCTGCTCGGCCGTTGCTTTGGCGCCGAGGCATTCGATGGCGTGATGCACCCCGTCCGACGGTTTGCCGCCGAGTGCGGCTCGAATTTGCTCGACGGGATCGCCGTTGCGCGGATTGATGAGATCGGTGGCGCCGATCTTAGCTGCCATTTGCAACTTTGCCGGATTCGTGTCGACGGCGAAGATACGGCCGGCGCCCGCAATCGCTGCGCCGTTCACCGCCGCCATGCCGACGCCGCCGCAGCCGATGATGGCAACCGTCTCGCCGGGCGCGACCTTGGCCGTGTTCACCGCGGCGCCGAACCCCGTCATGACGCCGCAACCGATAAGCGCGGCGCGGTCCATGGGGAAGTCCTTGTCGATCTTCACCATCGAGTTCTCGTGCACGAGCATCATCTCGGCGTGCGACGATAGATTGGTGAACGTATTGACGTGGCTGCCCTTCATGGAGAGCCGTTTGGCATGGCCGGGCAGTGTCTTCACCTCGGTGTCGAGGCACAGGACGGGGCGGCCGGAATTGCAGTTCTCACAGGTGCCGCAGAACACCGAAAGGCACGTGATGACGTGATCGCCCTTTTTGACGTAATGGACCTCGGACCCGACTTCCTCGACGATGCCGGCGGCCTCGTGGCCGAGCACAACGGGCATGGGGTGGGGATAGAGGCCTTCGATGAAATGCAGGTCCGAATGACACAGGCCCGAGAAGGCCGTCCGGAGCAGCACTTCGTGGGGGCCGGGTTTTTTCACATCGACGTTTTCGATGACGAGCGGTTTATTCGCCTCGTACAGCACGGCGGCTTTCATGGCGGCACTCCTTTCGAGGATGTCTCACGCCGATCAGCATAGCGCGTGCATCCGCACCCTCAAGCGGCCACTTGGATTGGGGTGGAGGGGAGCTGCGGCGCCAGCTGTCGGCTCTTCGGCATGCCCGGACCCTCGCAGTTGGCGCGATTTTCGCATTGCGGGTCGTACAACCACATCAGGAATACGGCCATGGTAGTCCGCGGACAGACGATCGCCACACGCTCCAAAGCAGCAGCCCTGCTGGATCAGTATGTTGGCGCCAAACTGCAACAGGTTCGGGCGGAGCGCGGCGTCGAAATTTGGCAGCTGGCTCAAAAACTGGGTCTGCGCATCGACGTGCTGGTCGACTACGAGGGTGGCCGTACGCGCATCTCGCCTCGCACGCTGGCCGAATTGGCCCGCCTGTTCGGCATCCAGACCCGGTATTTCTTCGACGGGTATCTCGATAACCGGACTTGGTGAGTGACCGCAGCAGGTCTGATTGGAGCATTTTGAGTCCACCGCGTCGATGCCCCAAATGGAGGCAAGCGCTCCTGCTGTTCTCAATTTGGCACAATCGATCCACGTCCCAGTCGATCGAATTGCCGGTGGCATCTGCTCTGCGGTCGGCTCGGCCAGCCTCTCGAGCTCGTGCCCACTCTCTTCGTTCCCCGCTTGCATCCCGGACCGCCCTCCGTCACCTTCGCGCCGGCGTCAGAGACGCGCATCGATGAGTATGAAGGGCGAACATGAAGCACGATACCGAGAAATTCGGGCCGCTGGCGGGGCTCAAAGTCATTGATTGCGCAACTGTGCTGGCGGGCCCTATCGCCGGCATGGTGTTCGCCGACTTCGGCGCCGACGTCATCAAGATCGAGCACCCGGATGGGGATGCCCTACGCAAAATGGGCCAAGCCAAGGACGGTCATGGCGTCTGGTGGAAGGTCACCAATCGGAACAAACGCGCCATTACGCTCGATCTGCACGACGAGGCCGGCAAGGAGGCCTTTCTCGCCCTCGTCGAGGACGCCGACGTGCTGGTTGAGAATTTTCGCACTGGAACCCTCGAAAAATGGGGCTTGGGTTGGGATGTCGTGTCGAAGTTGAACCCGCGTCTGGTCATGTTGCGGGTCACGGGCTTCGGACAGACAGGGCCCTATCGCTTTCGTCCGGGGTACGGCACGGTGGCCGAAGCCTTTTCAGGTTTTGCCCACATTACGGGAATGGCGGACGGGCCGCCAACCTTGCCGCCGTTTGGCCTGGCGGACGGAATCGCCGCCTACCACGGCGTCTTTGCGATCATGTTCGCGATCTACGAGCGCGACGTGCAAGGCTCCGGCAAGGGCCAGTTCATCGATTTGGCGCTCTATGAGCCCCTTTATTCCTGCCTTGGAGCACAGACATCGACCTACGATCAGCTCGGGGTCGTCCAAAACCGCACGGGAAACCGATCCTCGAACAATGTGCCACGCAACGCTTACAAGACGAAGGACGAGCGCTGGGTGGCGCTGTCGACCGCATCGCCGTCGATTGCGCGCCGCGTGCTGAACTTGTGCGGCGGGGAAGGAACAGCCGATGATCCGCGCTATGCCACGAATATCGAGCGGGTCAAACGCATCGAGGAAGTCGACGGAATGGTCGCATCCTGGATCGGCGCCCGCACCCTGCGCGACGTGCTAGATGCGTTCGAGAAGGTCGAGGCCGCGATCGGTCCCATCTATGATGCGGCTCAAATTCTGGATGATCCCCAATATCAGGCGCGAGAGAGCTTCACGACGGTGAACGACCCGGACTTAGGGCCGCTCAAGATGCAGAACGTCTTCCCGTTGATGTCACGCACACCGGGCAAAGTTCGATTTCCGGGTGCCCGCCTCGGTCAGCATCAGGGCGAGGTGATCGGGGAACTCGAGAAGGCGGGTAAGATTTCGACTCAATCCGCCGAACGCCTGCGGGTGCTTGGCGCGAAGACTCCACAAGCGCGGGTGACCCGCCGGGGCGGCTGAGCCGCAGCTCGCCGCTTATGGCAGTGGCACCTGCACGATGCTGCGGCACTTGCCGCGACGAGGACGGGAGTGCATATCAGGATCGTATACGCGTCTCCCCCTTCCCACGATCGGACCCCACGCACCGCGATGTCCAACCTCGACTACAACCGTAGCCAGCTGATGCGCGATCCCGGACGGATCACGCTGCATGGGGCAGAGGCCTTCGCCGGCATGCGTCGCGCTGGCCAGCTTGCCGCTGCGGCACTCGATTTGTTGGTGCCGCACGTGGTCCCAGGCGTGACGACCCAGCGGCTGGACGACCTCGTGTTGCAGTTCGCGCTGGATCATGGGGCCATGCCCGCAACGCTCAATTATCGTGGCTACACGCACTCGATCTGCACTTCGGTGAACCACGTCGTCTGTCACGGCATCCCGAGCCCCAAACCCTTGCGCGAAGGCGACATCGTCAATGTCGACGTGACGCTGATTTTCGATGGGTGGCATGGCGATACGAGCCGCATGTTTACGGTGGGGGAAATATCGCGACGGGCCGAACGCCTGATCGCCGTGACCTGGGAGGCCCTGCAACGAGGCGTGGCGGCGGTAAAACCCGGACGGACCACGGGCGATATCGGCGCCGCCATCCAGAGCTTCGCCGAAGCCGAGCGGTGCAGCGTCGTGCGTGACTTCTGCGGCCATGGGCTGGGTCGCGTTTTCCACGACCGTCCCAACATCTTGCATTATGGCGACCCCGGCGACGGCGTGGTCATGCAACCCGGAATGCTCTTCACGATCGAGCCAATGATCAATCTGGGTCGGGCAACCGTCAAAATTCTGCCCGATGGCTGGACGGCGGTCACGCGAGATCGCGAATTGTCGGCGCAGTTCGAGCACACCGTCGGCGTCACGCAGGACGGGTGCGAGGTGTTCACGCACTCGCCGTCGGGGTTGGATCGGCCTCCCTACAAGACCTGAACCTGGAATTTTGATCGCGACGCGGTGGGGCATGAGCGGACGGCGGGGGTGGGACAAGCGACCGGACAGCCAACCGCAGGCGGGCTTCGTCAATGAAGCCGCGCCCGCGATCGTCGCAGCCGTCGAGCCCGAAGACGATCGCGCAGGTCATCGCAAACGCCTCCGGCAACGCTTTCGCTTGGGCGGGCCGGACGCATTGCCTGATTACGAACTTCTCGAAATGATCCTGTTCGCCGCTTTCCCGCGGGGCGATACCAAGCCACTCGCCAAACGCTTGATTGCCCGGTTCGGGTCTTTCGCCCAGGTCGTCAACGCCGCGCCGGAGCGGCTGAAAGAGGTGGCTGGATGCGGGGAGCGCGTGATCGACGAGATCAAGATGGTGCGCACGGCTGCGCTGCGCATGATGCGCGGCGAGATCATGGGACGTCAGGTTCTGACCTCATGGTCTGCCGTGATCGATTACCTCAAGGCGGCGCAAGGCCACGACGATCGCGAGCGGTTGCGCATCCTCTTCCTCGACAAGAAAAATCAATTGATTGCCGACGAGGTGCAGCAGGAGGGGACCGTCGACCATGCCCCCGTCTATGCGCGCGAAGTCGTTCGCCGCGCCATCGAGCTGGCATCGACGGCCATCATCCTGGTGCACAATCATCCCTCCGGCGATCCGACCCCGTCTCGCGCCGATGTCGACATGACGAAACTGATTATCGAAGCGGGTCGACCGCTCGGCGTCACCGTGCACGACCACATCATTGTCGGGCGGATGGGACATGCGAGCTTGAGGGGATTGAAACTCATTTGAGCGCGGTGCTGCGCCCACCGGTCTCTGCGGCGGATTGGCGAGTCAGATTGATTCTCTCGTGAGAGCGCCGCAGAAGGTGCCAGGGCCGGCCGCACGCAGGTTCAATGGATCCGATCGCCGGGCGAAACGGGCGCTCGACGTGGGAGATAGACATGCTCACCGTAATTTTGGCTCCCGGCTCACTCAACCACATCGCCAACATCGTCAAAGGCTACGCGATCGCTATCGGTATTATGATCGCCATCGGCTTCGTGTGGCTGTGGTGGTCGCATCGGCAGCGCGAGCGGCGTCAGGAATTGGCGATTCGAGCCAACGCCGTCTGGGGCAACTGGCTGCGGCTGGCTATCGCCCATCCCGAACTCGCCGAGCCGAGTCTGGGCGCCTTGACTACCCCGGCCGACGTCATCCGCTACAAAGCATTCGTGGCAACAGGTCTGGTGGCGATCGAAGAAGTTCTGTTGCTCGCCGATCAACCGCATTGGCGCGATATGATCGTGCGCCAACTCGAGCCACATCGCGCCTATTTCTCGTCCGACGAATTCCGCACGGCGGCTCTGCCGAACTGTTCGCCAGTCGTCCGCCAACTGATCGCTCCCTTGACGGGGGCATCCTGACGATCTTCGACGCGGGGAGCTAGGCCTGCGACGAGGCGCGCAGGCCTCCTGGCCCTCTGGTGGCGTCGTGCCGGGTTGTTCGGGGCCACCAAACCATGTAGAGGCAGTAGCGCTGCGGGGCCCCTGCGCGCGCTCACTGCGCGGGTGGAAATGGGCCTCATCAGGGCGGCAAGGCTGGGCATGGGCGCAGGGGATCGGGTCCCGCGTCGTGCCCGATACTGGGGTCGATGACCTCTGCGCGAAGAGCGGAACGCAGTGTTCCGGGTGACAGGGCTCGAGAATGCCGAAGAAACTGATTATCGACGGCACCGAAATCGAGGTCGACGACGGCATCACGCTGCTGCAGGCGTGCGAGCTGGCCGGCGTCGAGATCCCGCGCTTTTGCTATCACGAGCGCCTATCGATCGCTGGCAATTGCCGCATGTGCCTCGTCGAGGTGGTGGGGATGCCGAAGCCGCAAGCTTCATGTGCGTTGGGCGTCAACGATCTGCCCCCCAATCGTGACGGCAGCCCCAAGATCATCAACACCCGCACGCCAGTCGTCAAGAAGGCGCGCGAAGGGGTAATGGAATTCCTGCTCATCAATCACCCGCTCGACTGCCCGATTTGCGACCAGGGCGGCGAGTGCGACCTGCAAGACCAGGCGATGCGCTACGGAGGCGGTCGTTCGCGCTACGACGAAAACAAGCGGGCCGTCGAAGAAAAATACCTCGGGCCCCTGATCAAGACCTTCATGACGCGCTGCATCCAGTGCACGCGCTGCGTGCGCTTCATGACTGAGGTCGCTGGCGTCGAAGAACTCGGCGCGATCGGGCGTGGCGAGGACATGGAAATAACCACCTACCTCGAACAAGGGATGTTGTCGGAGCTGTCCGCCAACGTGGTCGATCTGTGCCCGGTCGGCGCGTTGACTCACAGGCCGTGGGCCTTCAATGCGCGGCCCTGGGAATTCGCCAAGACCGAAACGATCGATGTTATGGACGCAATCGGGTCCGCGATCCGGGTCGATGTGCGTGGTCGCGAAGTCATGCGTATCCTGCCGCGTAACAATGATGCGGTGAACGAAGAGTGGATCTCCGACAAGACGCGCCACATCGCCGACGGGCTGCGCACGCAACGTCTCGACCAGCCATTCGTGCGCCGCGATGGCAAGTTGCAGGTCGCCACGTGGGATGACGCGCTCGGCGTCGTCGCGAGCAAGCTCACCGCCGCTGATCCGACCAAGATCGGGGCGATTGCTGGCGACCTCGCGGGGGCCGAGGAGATGTTTGCCCTCAAGGATATCTTCGGTCGTCTGGGGGCAACGAGCCTCGACTGCCGGCAGGATGGCGCCAAACTCGATCCAGCTCAGGGGCGGGCCACCTACCTCTTCAATTCGACCATCGAGGGCATCGAGCAAGCGGATGCCATCTTGCTCATCGGAACCAATCCTCGCCTCGAGGCGGCGGTTCTCAATGGACGCATTCGCAAGCGGTGGCGTCAGGGTGGCCTGCAAGTTGGCCTCATCGGGGAAGCCGCAGCGCTGGCCTATCCTTACGACCACATCGGGACGGGGGCTGACGCGTTGACCGGCGTCGCGGAGGAAAAAACCGCGTTCGCGGGTGTGTTGCGGCAGGCCAAGCGGCCGATGGTCATCGTCGGCGCAGGCGTCGCGGCGCGCTCCGATGGCGCTTCGGTTCTCGCGCTGGCGGCGCGGATCGCCACGGACGCCATGCGCGATGCCGAACTGGGCTGGAACGCTTTCAACGTGCTGCACACGGCTGCATCGCGAGTCGCGGGGTTGGATTTGGGCTTCGTCCCCGGGGCAGGCGGCCGGGATGTCGCCGGCATGTTGAACGGCGACATGGATGTGGTCTGGCTGCTCGGCGCCGACGAGATCGACATGACGCGGTTGGGTGGGGCCTTCGTCGTCTACCAGGGCAGCCATGGCGATGCCGGCGCCCACCGCGCCGACGTCATTTTGCCCGGTGTCGCCTTCACCGAGAAGAGCGCGACCTACGTCAACCTCGAAGGTCGTGCACAGCAGACGCAGGCCGCCACCTTCGCCCCGGGCGAAGCGCGCGAGGATTGGCGCATCATTCGGGCGCTATCGGATACGGTTGGAAAGCGGCTGCCCTACGACACGCTCGAGGCGCTGCGCACTATCATGGTCAAGGCGGTGCCATCGCTGGGTCGGCTCGATGCGGTCGCACCGGCCTCTCTTTCGGCGGTCGATGCACTCGCCATCCGCACGGGGGGGCTCGATGCGGCGCCCTTCCGGTCGGCGATCGTCGACTTCTATTTGACGAACCCGGTTGCGCGAGCCTCGACTATCATGGCCGAGCTCAGTGCGATCAAGGCCGGCGTCACGCGCGAGCGGGCTCAGGCGGCTGAATAGCGCGGTTGCTGGTGGGCAGCTGAAGCGTAAAATATAGAGGCACGGACGCGCGCATGCAGGCTTTCTGGAACGAGTGGGGCGCTTCCATACTCTGGCTGGCCTGGACGGCGGGCATGAGCGTGCTCATGCTGACGTCACTGCTCGTCATCGTGGCCTTCCTGCTGCTGATGGACCGCAAGGTTTGGGCCGCAGTGCAGCTCAGGCGGGGCCCAAACGTGGTTGGACCGTTCGGCCTGCTGCAGTCATTCGCCGATCTTCTCAAATTCGTGCTCAAGGAACCGATCATCCCGGCAGGCGCCGACAAGGGCGTGTTCCTGCTCGCTCCCATGGTGACGGCGATCCTGGCGCTGGGCGCATGGGCCGTGGTGCCCGTGTCGGAGAACAGTTGGGGGCGCTGGGTCATCTCGGACCTCAACGTCGGCGTCCTCTACATCTTCGCCATCTCGTCGTTGGGCGTCTACGGCATCATCATGGCGGGCTGGGCTTCCAACTCCAAATATCCGTTCCTCGGCGCACTGCGCTCGGCTGCCCAAATGGTTTCTTACGAGGTCTCGATCGGCTTCGTCATCATCACGGTGCTGTTGCTTGTCGGCTCGCTCAACCTGAGCGTCATCGTCAACGCCCAGCAGATGGGCATCGGCACGCGCCTCGGGTTGCCGCCGTCGCTGCTCGACTGGCATTGGCTGGTTCTGTTTCCGATGTTCGTGGTGTTCTTCATCTCGGCGCTGGCGGAGACGAACCGGCCACCGTTCGACCTGCCGGAAGCAGAATCCGAGCTCGTCGCCGGTTTCATGGTCGAGTATTCGTCGACGCCCTACCTGCTGTTCATGCTCGGTGAGTACGTGGCGATCGTGACGATGTGCGCGCTGACCACGATCCTGTTTTTGGGCGGCTGGCTGCCGCCGATCGCGGTCGCGCCGTTCACTTGGGTGCCGGGGATCATCTGGTTCATCGCCAAAGTGACGTTCGTCTTCTTCATGTTCGCGATGGTCAAGGCCATGGTGCCGCGCTACCGCTACGATCAGTTGATGCGCCTGGGCTGGAAGGTATTCCTGCCGCTGTCATTGGCGATGGTGGTGATCGTGGCCGGCATCCTGCAATACGGGCCGGCAACATGGGTGCGGTGATGCGAAACCACGTAGGGCGCAATAGCGCAGCGTATTTCGCCAATCCTCGCGCCGATAGAGCCTGTGGCGGCGCAATACGGCAATGCCTATTGCGCCCTACAGGTGACCTCGTGACAAATGAGGGAGTGACGCGGTGAGCATCGCATCCGGCGCCAAATCGATTCTGTTGAAGGAATTCGTCTCGGCGTTCTTCCTGACGGTGAAGTATTTCTTCCGCCCGAAAATGACGCTGAACTATCCCTTCGAGAAGGGACCGCTGTCGCCGCGCTTTCGGGGTGAGCACGTATTGCGGCGTTATCCCAACGGTGAGGAGCGCTGCATTGCCTGCAAGCTGTGCGAGGCGATCTGCCCGGCGCAGGCGATCACGATCGAAGCCGGTCCGCGCCGCAACGACGGCACGCGGCGCACGACGCGCTACGACATCGATATGGTCAAATGCATCTATTGCGGCCTGTGCCAGGAGGCCTGCCCGGTCGACGCCATCGTCGAGGGACCGAACTTCGAGTTCGCCACCGAGACGCGCGAAGAACTCTACTACGACAAAGCCCGCCTCCTCGCCAATGGCGACCGTTGGGAACGCGAGATTGCGGCGAACTTGAAGGCCGATGCGCCGTATCGGTGAGGCACGGGAGAGAACGAACGCTATGACACTCGCCGATGCCTTCTTTTATCTGTTTGCGGCGCTGACCGTGGTGTCGGCCGTGATGGTGATCCTGGCGCGCAACCCCGTGCATGCGGTGCTGTGGCTGATCCTGGCGTTCTTCAACGCAGCGGGCCTCTTCGTGCTGCTGGGCGCGGAATTCCTGGCGATGATCCTGGTCGTCGTCTACGTCGGCGCGGTCGCGGTGCTGTTCCTCTTCGTGGTCATGATGCTCGACGTGGATTTCGCCGCGCTCAGAGCCGGCTTCGTGCGCAATGCGCCGATGGGCGTGACGGTCGGCGCGATCGTCCTGGCCGAGCTGGTGATGGTGCTGGGCTTCCGGTTCACGGGCGTGTTGCCGACGGGACCACGCGCCGCGCCGCTAACGCCTGGCATCTCCAACACGGAGATGATCGGACGCATCCTCTACACGCCGCCCTATGTCTTTTACTTCCAGGCCGCGGGGCTCATCCTACTCGTCGCCATGATCGGCGCGATCGTGCTGACGCTGCGCCACAAACCCGGCGTCCGCCGCCAAGACATCGCCCAACAACACGCCCGCACGCCTGCGACGGCGATCGAAGTGGTGAAGGTGGGGAGTGGGGGTTACACGATCCCGGAGACGGATGGCGCCAAGGCTAAGAAGGAGCCCGCATGACCGTCACACTCTCCCACTACCTCGTCCTCTCCGCCATCCTGCTGACGATCGGGGTGTTCGGGATATTCCTCAACCGCAAGAACGTCATCATCATCCTGATGTCGATCGAGTTGATGCTGCTGGCGGTGAACATCAACTTCGTCGCGTTTTCGAGTTATCTGGGCGATCTCGTGGGACAGCTCTTTGCGCTGTTCGTGCTGACTGTCGCCGCAGGAGAGGCCGCCATCGGCCTCGCCATTGTCGTCGTCTACTTCCGCAACCGCGGCACGATCGCGGTGGAAGACGTGAATATGATGAAGGGGTGAGTGGTGGGGCAGCAGGCAACAGGCAGCGGGCAACGGGACATGCAAAGCGACGTGTTGTCTGACCCGCGCACCGCTGCCTGCGCACCGTTGCCTCCTCCAGCCCCTGACTGGGTCTCGGAACAAGAACATGATCTATAAAACCATCCTCTTCCTCCCCATCATCGGTGCGCTCATCGCGGGCTTCTTCGGGCGCGTCATCGGCGAACGGCCGTCGGAGCTGGTGACGTCGGGCTGCCTCATCGTGTCGGCTGTGCTGTCGTGGGTGGTGTTCTGGCAGGTGGGCATCGGCCACGAGACGGCGAAAGTCCCGTTGATGCGCTGGGTGACGTCGGGGGATCTCGATGTGTCGTGGGCGATCCGAGTCGATACGCTCACCGCCGTCATGCTGGTGGTGGTGACGACGGTGTCGGCGCTCGTCCACGTCTATTCGATCGGCTACATGCACGAGGACGACAGCCGGCCGCGCTTCTTCGCTTATCTGTCGCTCTTTACGTTCGCCATGCTGATGCTGGTGACGGCCGACAATTTCCTGCAACTCTTCTTCGGTTGGGAAGGCGTGGGGCTTGCCTCCTACCTGCTGATTGGGTTCTGGTATCACAAGCCCGAGGCCAATGCGGCCGCGATCAAGGCGTTCGTGGTCAATCGGGTGGGCGACTTCGGCTTCGCGCTCGGCATCCTCGGCATCTTCTTTATCTTCGGCAGCATCAGCTTCGATCAGGTGTTCGCCGATGCGGCCGGGCAAGCTGGTAAGACGATGCAGTTCCTGGGCTATCAGGTCGATGTTCTGACGTGCCTGTGTCTGCTGCTGTTTCTGGGCGCGATGGGCAAGTCGGCGCAGTTCCTGCTGCACACCTGGCTGCCCGACGCGATGGAGGGCCCGACGCCCGTGTCGGCGCTGATCCATGCGGCGACCATGGTGACGGCTGGCGTGTTCATGGTGGCGCGCCTGTCGCCGCTCTTCGAGCATGCGCCGCGCGCGCTCGAGATCGTGACGTTCATCGGCGTGTTGACCGCGTTCTTCGCGGCCACCATCGGCCTCGTGCAGAACGACATCAAGCGCGTCATCGCTTATTCGACGTGCTCCCAGCTCGGCTACATGTTCGCGGCCTGTGGTCTGGGCGCCTATGGCGCGGGGATCTTCCACCTCTTCACCCACGCGTTCTTCAAGGCGCTGCTGTTCCTTGGCGCAGGCTCGGTGATCCATGCCATGCACCACGAGCAGGATATGCGCAACATGGGCGGGCTGCGGTCGAAGATTCCGATCACCTGGGCCGTCATGCTGATTGGCACCCTTTCACTGACGGGCGTCGGCATTCCGCACCTGTTCGGTTTTGCAGGCTTCCACTCCAAGGACGCCATCATCGAGACGGCCTACGCGGGGCACACGGTCGGCAACTATGCGTTCTGGATGCTGGTCATCGCGGCGTTCATGACCTCGTTCTATTCGTGGCGGCTGATGTTCATGACGTTTCATCAGCCCGCTCGGCGGGGACAGGACGCCCATGATGCGCACGCCAGCTCGGGTCACGCGACCGGCCATCACGACGATCACCATCACGAGCCGCACGAAAGTCCCTGGGTCATGTTGGCGCCGCTGATCGTGTTGGCGGTGGGCGCGGTGTTGGCTGGCGTTGTCTTCGAGAAACTCTTCATCGGCACGACGTCGGTCGCGGGCGCGACGGACCCCTATAAACTGTTCTGGGGGAAGGCCCTGTTCGAAGGCAAGGACAACCACATTCTCCACGCCATGCACGCCATTCCGGGTTGGGTCGGCTGGGCGCCGTTCGTGGCCATGGCCGCAGGGTTCGGGCTCGCCTACCTCTACTATATCGCGGCACCCTGGCTGCCCGAAGCGACCGCGCGCACGTTCCGGCCGCTGTATCTGTTTCTGCTCAACAAGTGGTATTTCGACGAACTCTACGACTGGCTGTTCGTGCGTCCAGCCAACGCCATCGGGCGCATGCTCTGGAAAAAGGGTGATGGCCGCACGATCGACGGCATCATCGATGGCACGGCGTCGGGCGTTGGACGGGTGACGGGTCGGGTCGTCAAGTTGCAGTCGGGCTACATCTATCACTACGCCTTCGCCATGCTGATCGGCGTGGCTGCGATCATCACGTGGTTCATGCTGGGTTTCGGAGGCATCCGATGAGCACCGACGGAATTCTGCTCTCGGTCGTCACGTTCTTCCCGCTGGTTGGCGCGATCGCGATCGCGCTGCACAACCCGGAAGCCAAATCGAGCGCCCGCTGGATTGCGCTCTGGACGACGGTTCTGACCTTTGCGCTGTCGCTGCTGATCTGGATCTGGTTCGACAAGTCGAACCCCGGCTTTCAGTTCGTCGAAGAGCGCGCTTGGCTCGGGCCGATCAAATACAAGATGGGCGTCGACGGCATCTCCATGCTGTTCGTCATTCTGACGACGTTCCTGATGCCGCTGTGCGTGCTGGCGAGTTGGGAGTCGATCGAGGATCGCGTCAAGGAATACATGATCGCGTTCCTCGTGCTGGAAACGTTGATGATCGGCGTGTTCTGTGCCCTCGATCTCGTGCTGTTC
>JANOKV010000261.1:0-11128 GCA_031419415.1 Hyphomicrobiales bacterium
CGCGATCAGGCCGGCGAGAACCGCCAGCACCCCGAGCCACAATGAATTGCCCCGTCGCCACATCGGCGAACTGTCTCACGTCACGCGGGCAGTGCCAAGGATGGTTGTGCGGGGAGGCGCGGTGCGCCTGTCTGTGGGCCCGCTGCGGCATGTCGCGAGATTCCGCAATTAGCGCTCAGCGTAGAACTTCGAATGCTCGCGCCCGGTCTTGTCCGTAGCGGTAAATAATGAAATCAGCATCGAATGAAATCGTCCTCGAAATGTTGATCCGCTCCATCACTGCAAAACTGGTTCGGTCGACAATCGAGAAGGTCTGGTCGGGAAAGCGGTCTGCAATCGCCACCGATTGCCGCCAATCGTCGTCGCTGACCGGCACAATCTCACAACTTCCACCGCCCGCACCACGCAAGAACCGTTCGGCCGTCGCAAAATCAATGCGGCTGTTGATCAAAAGCCAGGTTTCAACGAGGACCAAGTGCGACGTCACCAGAGGGCGTGAGCCACAAGCAACTCAACCGCACGCAGGTGATGGCGATCGCGGCGGTTCACGGCTGCGAACCATGCCGAGCTGTCGACAAAGATCATGAGCTTTGCGGCGTCTTACGCAGATGCTCCGTCCGAACCGCGTCACCTAACATGACATCCTTGTCACGGCCGACATCAGTTGGCGCATCCGACGCTCCGATCCCGAAAATCGAGCTGATGCACGGTTTGTCATGTGGCTCTGGCGCTGACGTCGGCAAGTTGCCTTGCACCAGGCGGGACAGGTAGAATTCCAGACTGACGCCGAGCAAATGTGCCTCGCGGTGCGCCCGCTCCAGTTGCTCGGCTTCTAACGTGATGGTGACATGCTCGGTCATCGACGAATGCCTCAGCGATGAAATCGATAGTTATTATAGTCCAAACCGCACGTCGGCAGAAGGCCCGTTCGACGGCTAACGCCCGTCGAACCGCTGTCACTCGATGACTCCCACCCCCCGTCCCATCAAATCTTCTGATTATACGCGCCCACCTCGGGATACTTCGACAACCGGGCGTCGATGTCGGCGAAGATCGCCCGCATGTTGGCGTCCGACGTGGGGCTTTCGACGACGACGACCAGTTCTGGTTTGTTCGATGACGCGCGAACGAGGCCCCAGGTGCCGTCCTCGAGCACGACGCGCACGCCATTGACCGTGATCAGATCGGCAATCCGCTGTCCAGCGATGCGTTCGCCGTTCGCCGACGCCGCTTGGAATTGAGCGACAATACGATCGACGACGCCGTATTTGACCTCGTCGCCGCAGTGCGGGGACATCGTGGGCGAGCCCCAAGTTTTCGGTAGCGCGTTTTTCAGGTCGGCCAGCGTCTTGCCCGGCGCCCGGTCGAGCATATCGCACACCGCCATCCCTGCCACGATGCCGTCGTCGTAGCCGCGCCCCAGCGGCGGTTGGAAAAAGAAATGGCCCGACTTCTCGAACCCGACCAGCGCCTTCTGCTCGTGCGTGTAGCGCTTCATGTAGGAGTGGCCGGTCTTCCAGTAGAGCGTCTTGGCGCCGTTGGCTTTCAGCACAGGGTCGGTGAGGAAGAGCCCCGTCGACTTCACGTCGGCGACGAAAATGGCGTTCTCCATCCGACTGGAAATGTCGCGCGCGAGCATCACGCCGACCTTGTCGGCGAAGATCTCGTGGCCCTCGTTGTCGACCACCCCGCACCGGTCACCGTCGCCATCGAAGCCAAGCCCCACGTCGGCTTTGTGGTGCAGCACGGCCTCGCTGATGGCGTGCAGCATCTTCATGTCTTCGGGATTGGGATTGTAGCGGGGGAAGGAATGATCGAGCGTGCAATCGAGCGGGATCACCTCACAACCAATCGCCTCGAGAATTTGTGGCGCAAAGGCGCCCGCCGTGCCGTTCCCACACGCCGCCACCACGCGCAGCTTGCGCCCGAGCTTGGGACGGTCGCTGAGCGACGCAATGTAGCGCTGACCGAAATCGGGCACGAAAACGTAGCGGCCCCCGTCGCGCGCTTCGGAGCTTCCCGACAAAACGATCTCTTTCAGCTCGGTCATGTCGTCGGGGCCGAACGTCAGCGGTCGCGACAGCCCCATCTTGATCCCGGTCCAGCCGTTGTCGTTGTGGCTCGCCGTGACCATCGCCACACATTCGACGTCGAGTGCGAACTGTGCAAAGTAAGCCATCGGCGACAGCGCGAGGCCGATGTCATGCACTTCGCCGCCGCCTGCCAAAATACCGTTGATCAGCGCCTGCTTCACCGCGCCCGAATACCAGCGGAAATCATGCCCCACGACGAAACGGCGCGCGACGCCGCGCCGACCGACCAGAGTGGCCAGCCCCATGCCGATGGCGTTGAGGCCCATCAGGTTGATTTCTTCAGGAAACAGCCAGCGCGCGTCGTATTCGCGAAACCCCGTCGGCTTGACCAGCGGCAAGCGTTCGAAATCGGCGGTGTTGGGAACGAGATCGGCGCGAGGTTTGGGCAGCATGCAATGGCCTCATAGGAATCGAGCGGCGCTCGATCCTATACAATACCCTGGGCTCTGCCGCGTTCCGGTTGCGACACTCCGTCCTTCGCAGACGAGGCGGACCGACCAGGCGCTCGGAGGCGGTCACCCGGACATCGGGGTTAAAATTATTCTTTGAGGATCAACAGACCGCGGCTCATTTCGGCTTTGCCGAGGCGACCGAGGAAGCTCATGCCGAGCAGCGTGGTATTCATTTTGCCGGCTTCGCCGACCATCGCTTGGACGTTGCGAATGACAATATCGTCGATCGCTACGCTGTCGAGCATGACGTGAGCCACCCGCGCCGAGCCATTCGCGGTGCTGACGCTGTGTTTGAAATCGGCAGGTCCAACGAAAATGCCCGCCGTGCGCGCATCTTCATAAGTCAGCACGACCACAGTTGCCCCGGTGTCGACCATGGCATCGACTGAGCGGCCGTTGATCGAAATGCGTGATTCGAAATGACCGCTGCGATTGGCGCGCAGCTCGACTGTGCGGTCCGCTGTTCGGCGCGAATGGCCAGCCGTCTCGGCATCACCGCGGGCCACGGACGCCTTATCCGTTTGCTTGGGGACATAATCGGAGGCCAGCTCGAGCAGCGTATCGCGGTTGATGACCACCGCGACAGCCAAGATGGCCACGCAAATCCACGCGCCAGCAAGCTGCATCACACTGATGCTAGAGGGAGACTGAGCCATCATCATATTCCAAGAGGGGCGCCGCCCACGCGACGCCCAGCCAGGCGTCAATTCCTGAACGTCAGGAAATCCCCGGCGAATTCATATGACCTCAACCGACTTAAGAAACTCATACCCAAAAGGCTCTCTTTCAACACATTGGGTTGAGCTACCAGCGCATCGACACTTGCAACGGTGATCGGGCCGACCCCGACGGTTCGCAGCCGCACATGGGCGGCATAGGCCAACCCGTTCGCTGTTTGTACGGGCACGGTAAACTTCAAATTCGCGGTCTCGATGCCGACTTTTTTCGCGTCGGCGTGGCGCAGAACGACGGTCGATGCGCCCGTATCCACCAGCATCGGAACGGTCATGCCGTTGATGCCGACGCTGGCGATGAAATGACCGTCCGTGCGGCGCCTGATGCGCACCGCCCGCTCACCCGTCGGGGATTGTTCGACGTTGACGGCCGCGCCTGGAGGCGCGAACTCGCCCGCGATCCGAAATGCAATTTGGCCGATGGTGTCGCGGTAGCTGTAGCCCGCGACAAGGGCAACCGTGAGGACGACCCACGTCAGAACGTCTCGCATGGCGCTGCCGACACGGCCGCTGTAAGCCCGCAGGAAGCCAGGAACGACCAGGAGGAGGAGCCCAGCGGAAAAGGCCATCGCCGCGAATTCTTGCGACTGGAACCCCCAAATCTGCTTCTCGTCGCCCGCCAGGTAGGCGAGCGCAGCCAGACCCAACAACAAAAAGGCCAGCCAAAAGCTCACGTCCGGCCTCCTGACTCCGTTCGGCCACGCCTGTGCGGCAGAGCGGCCATGAGCTCGCGGCGTCTGGCGTCTCCGAGCGATGCCCATGCGGCTATTTCGTCGCGGGTGCGTCCACAGCCGTTGCAGAACCCAGACACAGGGTCGATCACGCACACATTTGTGCAGGGAGTATCCATCGGCCGCCGTGACACGAGAAGAAGGGACGGTGGCGCCTCAGCGCCAGCTCGTTATGCGACCCAATTTAGGGTCACGCCGATGTTCGTGCAATGTAGGGATCGAAAACAACCGTCATCATCGCCGAAGTGTGATCGTCGCGCCTCTGTGGGCTCTGAACTCGGTGGTCCGGGTGCGATCAGGAGCTGACCGCCTTGACCTGTGGCGCCTCAAGGGGCACCTCAACGAGCGCCCCATGGCGCGGGCGCTGCTGGCGGGCCGTGCGTTCCGGTGATGCGATCCGGGTAACGCTCTGGGCGATGGGTTGCATCTGTGAAGAAAAAGGAAGAATCCGCTCCATCGGAATGTCGACGATGGCCTCAGTCCCCTTGCGCAGCTCCGACCGCAGTTGAAACGTGCCCCCATGCAAATCGATCAGACTCTGCACGATGGGAAGGCCCAGGCCCGTGCCGCCCTCGAGCGTCTGATGCGCCAGAGATCCTTGACCGAAGGGTTCCATCACCTTTGGGATTTCCTCTTTGGCGATGCCCGGTCCGGTGTCCTTGACGACGAGTTGCTGGCCGCCATTGTCGCCCGATGCGACGCGCAGCGTGATGCGTCCGCCTTTGGGCGTGAATTTCAAGCTGTTGGACAGAAGATTGAGGCAGATCTGGCGCATCGCGCGCTCATCGACCCAAATTTTTGCCAATCCAGTCTCGAAATCGAGAACGATCTGCAGCCCCTTGCTTTCCGCCCGTAGCTTCAACAGCCGGTGGCAGTCCTCGGCGACGTCCGAGAGGCTGATGGCTTGCTCGTTCAATTCGTAATGACCCGCCTCGATGCGCGACAGATCGAGGACCTCGTTGATCAGATGCAGCAGGTGGCGGCCACTGTCGTGGATATTGGCCGAGTATTCCTGATAGGTCGTATTTTGCAGCGGCCCCAGCAGTTCACTCTTCATCGCTTCCGAAAAGCCCAGAATGGCGTTGAGCGGCGTTCTCAATTCATGACTCATGGTCGCCAAGAACCGAGATTTGGCGATGTTGGCGGCCTCGGCACGGCGCCGAGCTTCGTCTGATATGGCCTTTTCGTACTCGAGTTCTGCGATCAGCGCATCTTTTTCGGCGCGATATTCGAGCATCGATAGCGCGGTCGCATTGAGGCCTTTGGCCAGCACGACGAAGTAAACGTGCACACCGACGGCCATCGACGCCATCGCCCAGTAGAAGGGATTTCCGAGCACGACGAGACGGCTGACGACGGCCAGCGTCATCGGCATCGTTCCGACGTATAGGATCACCAGGACGGGCGAGGCGAACGTCATGCGTATGGCCAGGACGACCACCAGCGATGCGAAGATGAAGACGTGCGACGTCGCCTCGGTCGCACCGAAACCGATCATCGCAAAGCCGGCCCACACCACACCACTGAGAAGCTCCGCCAAGATCAGCCGTTGCCGCCACACCTGCGTATCGATGTCTGCACGCGCGGTCGCCTGGAACCGTCGGCAGAGTTCCAGCAGCAGCACTTTGGAAAGTATAACGAGCGCCAGCCACAAACTGGCTTCCTGCCAAGGAGCCCAGAACATCGACGCCAAGGCGAAAACGACCGCCAGAAGTTGAATGGTTGCGATCGCATCCAGCTCGTTGCGCACGAACATGGAGAGCAACTCATAGTCGAATTCTGGCTTGGACCCCGCTCCGTCGACCAGCTTTTGGCGCGTCGCGCGCAGGCGCTCACCCGCGTCATCGTCGTGCGGCTGGCGTGGTCGACGCCCGTCCCGATCTAGCGGAGGTATGGCAGCAGCGGGCTTCAAGCGTTTTGGTCCCGACAGAACTCGACGACTGCTGCACCGAATAGGCACCGAATTTCTCTTCGGTGGTCGACGGCGATGGGGCACTCTCGACGCAAACCCTTAATGACCGGTTTATCTTTTCTGAATGACTCGATTGTTCCCAGACGGCGCCAGTTTGCCCCGAGGATTTACGAGCCCTCCTTGCGCCCGACAGAGGGGTTCGTTAGCACTGTTGCCAGCTTCTATCTGGCGACGACTGGAGTGTCCGACTGATGAAAATCCTCGAAACGCGCCAAGCTCCCAACCCTCGTCGGGTACGAATATTCCTGGCGGAAAAGGGCATCACCGTTCCCTTCGAGGAATTGGATTTGATGAAGGGAGCGCTGAAAACGCCCGAATTTTCGCAGCTCAATAAGTTCCAGCGTGTGCCCGTCCTGATCTTGGACGACGGCACGGCTGTTGCCGAAACGATGGCGATTTGCCGTTATTTCGAGGAAACCCAGCCTGAGCCAGCCCTGTTGGGGACCGGCGCGCGTGGTCGCGCCATCGTCGAAATGTGGAACCGCCGGATGGAACTAGGGCTCTTTGCCCACGTATCGCAAGCGTTTCGCCACCTCCACCCCGCCATGGCCAGCCTCGAGGTTCCGCAAGTCGCGGCGTGGGGCGAGGCCTGCAAAACCAGGGCGATGGAGGCGTTGAGCATTCTCGACGACCAGCTCGCCAACGCGGCTTTCGTGGCGGGAGATGCCTTTTCCGTTGCCGATATTACCGCGATGGTCGCAGTCGATTTCATGAAGCCGGCTCGGCTGCAACGACCCGAAACCATGAAACACTTGGCGCGCTGGCACACGGACGTGGCGGCGCGGCCGAGCGCCAAGGCCTGAACGAGACGCGGGCGGCGGAGCCAAAGATGAAGTTCACGGTCCTGGGATGCGGCGATGCTTTCGGCTCGGGTGGGAGGCTGCAAACCTGCTATCACGTCGACACCGGCACGGATCACGTTCTGATCGACTGCGGCGCCACAACGCTGATCGCGCTACAACGCGCTGGCCTCGATCCCAACGCCATCGGGACGATCCTCATTTCGCATCTGCACGGCGACCATTTTTCCGGTCTGGTATGGTTGCTGCTGCACGCCCAACACGTGTCCAAACGCATCGTGCCGCTCGTCGTCGCGGGACCGATCGGCATCGAGGCGCGGTTCGTCGCGGCGGCCGAGGCGTTGTTTCCAGGCTCGTCGGGCGTCAAACGGCGCTATGCATTGACGTTTCAAGAGTACGAAGCCGAGCGTCCGCTGATCGTGGGGCCCGTCACGGTGACCCCTTTCGAGGTGCGCCACCCGTCGGGAGCGCCGCCTTATGCGCTGCGCATCGCCTCAGGTGGTCGCACGATAGCCTTCACGGGCGATACCGAATGGGTGGAAAGCCTTGTGCCCGCTGGCCGCGATACCGATCTCTACATCATGGAATGCTACGCCTTCGACACCGAAACGCCCTATCACATGTCATGGCGGACGATCGAACAGCAGCTGTCGCGCATCGGCGCACGCCGCGTCCTGCTGACCCACATGAACATGGCGATGCTCGCCCACGCCCACGAAGTCAATCACCCAGGCGTCGAGCTGGCGCATGATGGCCTCGTCATCGACCTGTGACTGGGATCCGGCCTAGAACGCCACGCGTTCGGCGCTGCGCCAAGCCATGCACATGCCTCCCCGTCCAACGGCGGAGCCAGCCTGATTGATGACTAAATTCAGTGAAATTAGAAAATTTACCCTCTGTCCCGCTTGACGACCTACTATTTTGCAAAATAATTGTCCACATCACACACATACGCAATCTTTTCCCAATTGGGGACCTACCATGCTGCTCGACCCTATGGATATCAAGATACTGAGCATTTTGCAGCGAGACTGCACCTTGCCGGTCGCCGACATCGGCAAAGAGGTCGGGTTATCGACGACGCCCTGTTGGCGGCGCATCCAAAAGCTGGAAGAGGCTGGCGTCATCAAACGCCGGGTGGCCATTCTCGACTCGGAAAAAATCAACGTCGGCGTCACCGTGTTCGTCTCGATAAAAACGGATGAACACAGCCTCGCGTGGCTCGAGCGCTTCCACGCAGCCGTCGTCGACCTCTCCGAAGTCGTTGATTTTTATCGCATGTCGGGCGAAGTCGATTACTTGCTTCGCGTCGTCGTGCCCGACATTGCGGCCTATGACGTATTCTACAAAAAACTGATCAGCCGGGTGGAGATCTCCAAGGTGTCGTCCGCATTCGCCATGGAGCAAATTAAGAACACCACCGAACTTCCCCTGGCCTTCGCCCGCGCGACGCGGGGGTAAGTGCTGCCGGCCCGATCGCCACCGCCCTTGCCGCTCTCGGCGCACGCCTTAAGATAGCCCCGCGATCGCAGGAGCTTGGCGGCCGTCCATGTGCTCCCATCGATCGAACCGTAACAGGAGGCTTTCAGCCATGAGCATAGCCGATCCCAATAAGACGATCCTCACCGGAGAAAATCCGTTTCTGCGCATGAGCGGCAAGGACGGCGATCCGAATTCCACGGACGCCAGCTTCTGGCGCATCGTCTTCTCGCCAGCCGGTCCGGGCCACGTGCTCTATCTCAAGAGCGAGCTGACACAGAACCGCTGGCGCGCCTACTCCGACAACATCGCGATGGCGCGTTGGCTGCAGACCACGGTGCAAGGGATGCTCAACGCGGAGCTCGCCGATACGACCATTCCGTGCGCCGACGCGGAGTTCTCAAAGACTGGTGATCCGCGCTATTTCTGGACCGAGCGTGTGAAAGCATCCGATGAGGACATCAGCCTCACCTGGTACGACATCGGCGAACCGCTGATGCTACACACGCAGCCCAATCAGATTCCCGGTCGGCGCTATGGTCTGAATACGATTCTGATCCCGGCGCTGGGAACACGCCTCGTGCGCAACGGCGTCGAAGCGGCGGGCCGCTCCTGGCCACGGGAGCGCGAAGGCCGCCCGTTCTCCACGTCATCTCTCGCATTCGCGGAAAGCTGGACCGAACCGCGCTGAGAGGAATGTCCTGCGCACCACAGCATCAGCTCGGCCCAGAGCCGAGCTGATGTTTGTGCTCACCCCTCGACCAGCAATTTGCCGATGCGCTCGACGGCGCGTTTGATATTTTCCGTCGAGTTTGCGTAAGAAAACCGAATGTAGCCCTCGCCGTGGATGCCGAAGCTGGTGCCCGCAACGGTGGCGACGCCCGCCGTCTCCAGCATCTTGTTCTGCAGCTCCTTAGCGGTCATGCCCGTGCCCGTGATGTTGGGGAACGCATAGAACGCGCCGCCCGGATTGACGCACGTGAACCCCGGCAATTGGTTCAACATCGACACGATGACCTTGCGGCGCTCGTCGAACGCCTCGACCATTTCGATCACCTTGTCCTGCGGTCCTTCGAGCGCGGCGATGCCGGCGAACTGAGTCGGCGCGTTGACACACGAGTGGCAGTTGACGTTCAAGCGAACCACGTGATCGACGATCGACTTGGGCCACACCGAGAAGCCCAATCGCCAGCCGGTCATGGCATAGGTTTTCGACCAGCCGTCGAGAATGATCAGCCGATCGCGGATCTCGGGGTACTTCAGGAAGCTCTCGTGCTGCTTTCCGTCGTAGAGCATCTGGCTGTAGATCTCGTCCGACATAATGGTGACATGCGTGTGCTTTTCGAGGCCCTTGATCAGCTTCTTGATCTCGGCTGGCGGCACAGCCCCACCCGTTGGATTGCCGGGGCTGTTGAGGATGATCAGGCTCGTCTTCGGCGTCACCTGGGCCAGCACTTCGTCGGCGCTGAACGCGAACTCGTTGGCTTCGCGCAGCGCGATCGGCACGGCCTTGGCGCCGGTGTACTGGATCATCGACCGGTAAATGGGAAAGCCGGGGTCGGGATACATGATTTCCGCGCCCGGTTGGCCGAACATCAGGATGGCGAAGAACATCGTCGGCTTGCCGCCGGGCATGATGACGACGAGGTCGGGGTTCACTTCGACGCCATGGCGCCGATGCAGGTCCTTCGAGACCGCCTCGCGCAACGGCAAGATGCCGTTCGCGGGCGTATAGCCGTGATGGCCGTCACGCAGCGCTTTGATCGCCGCCTCCACGATGTGGCCAGGCGTCTGGAAATCGGGTTGGCCTATCCCTAAATTGATGATGTCCTTGCCCTGCCGCGCCAACTCTCCAGCGCGGGCCAGCACCTCGAATGCGGTCTCGGTTCCGAGCCGTTGCAGATTTTCGGCGAGCAACATGAGACGTCCCTCTCTCAATTATTCGGCCACGGAGCGCGCCGTGTGATCTCGGCGCGGATTTATGCACGGCAGGCTCGGCGAAGGGAAGCGTCACGATCCTGGCTGTTCGCGGCGCGCTGCAATCGCGTCCGCAATGGCGATCGTGCGGCGCGCTTGCTCGGCGTGGAGCAATTCGACCATGCGACCATCGAGATTGATAACCCCCTTGCCTTGGGCGTCCGGCGCGGCGAAGGCGGCCACGATGCGGCGCGCCCAGGCGATCTCGTCGGCTGCAGGGGCCAGCACCTCGTTTGCGATCGCCACCTGATCGGGATGGATTAGCGTCTTGCCGTCGAAGCCCAAGCTGCGGGTTTGCCGACATTCGGCGGCAAACCCTTCCCCGTCCCGGAAATCGTTGTAGGCGCTGTCGAGAATATCGAGATTGAAGGCGCGTGCCGCCGCCACGAACGTCATCAGCCACGGCAGAAATGCGGCCCGCCCGGGCTCCACCACCGCGCGCGTTTCCTTGGCCAGATCGTTCGTGCCTATGACCAACGCGTCGAGGCGGCAAGCCGGAAAGACGCGCGCCGCCCGGGCAATGGCGCCCGCTTCGAGGACGGCGAGAGATGTCTCCATCATCGCCCATATGCGGATTTTGGCGGGCGCACGTTCTGTGCCCAGAACGCGCGCCACCGCGTCCAGATCGTCGGGCGAACTGATCTTCGGCACGACGATGGCATCGGGGGCGACCGCGATTGCCGCCGCCATGTCCTCCAAGAACCACGCCGAATCGATGCCGTTGACGCGGATGGCCAACTCGCGCTGGCCGTAGCCGCCGGCGCGCACCGCATCGCACACCTGCTGGCGCGCCGATGCCTTGCTCTCCGGCGCAACCGAATCCTCGAGGTCGAGGATCAGAGCGTCGGCCGGGATAGACCTGGCTTTCTCGAGCGCCCGCGCATTCGAGC
>JANOKV010000262.1:0-3122 GCA_031419415.1 Hyphomicrobiales bacterium
TCGTGCACAATGCCCACCGCCTGAACCTCGCCGGCGAGAGCCTGCGTAAGGGCGCGGCCAAACGAACTTGACTTGACGAAAAGCGACCGGCGTGAGACCGCCAAGATGTCGACAGGAGTCGCTGTCCGCGATCATCGGAATGCTGTCCGCGAAGAATCGGAATCACTGTCCGCCTTCAATCGGAATGCCTGTCCGCATTCGTCGGAACCCGCACGATTGGGCTCATCATCGGAATCGAACGCGGCTGGCAACAAAGAGACGTCGCCGAAGGGGAACGATCGCTAGGGCTTAGAACGCATGCCTTAGCCAGTCTGCTCGGGGGCGTCTGGGGCGCTATCGTGCGAGGGCAAGGCGGCAGTGGGCTCGTGGCCCTGGGCTTGGCATTCCTCGTGTTTGCAAGCGTCTCGAGTGTGTTTCGACTGCGTGAGGTGCGCCAACAGCATACATTTGGCGCCACGACGATCGTCGCGGCGATGTTGGCTTTCAGCCTGGGTGCATTGGCAGTCCTCGGCAACACCATCGCCGCATCGGCGGCGGGCGTGGTGACGGCTTGCATTCTCGCGCTGAAGCCCGCCCTGCACAGCTGGGTGAAAAGGCTCACGTGGCAGGAGCTTCGAGCAGGTCTGCTGCTACTGGCCATGACAGTTATTCTGCTGCCGGTCTTGCCGGATCGCGATCTCGGCCCGCTCGTGGCGTTCAATCCGCACGAGCTTTGGCTGATGACTGTACTGATCGCGGTGGTGTCTTTCGCCGGTTATGTCGCCGTGAAGGTCGCAGGCGATCAGAAGGGTGTGCTTCTGGCGGGGCTCGCAGGCGGGCTCGTCTCATCGACGGCCGTCACCCTGTCGATGGCGCGGCTGGCAAAACAGAACGAAGGCAAAGTCTCACTGTACGTATCAGGCGCGCTGTTTGCGAACGTCACGATGATGCTCAGAGTTCTGGTCATCGCCAGCGTGTTCAACAGCCAGATATCGCTGTGGCTAGCGCCGCCACTGGTTTGTGCCGCCCTCAGCCAGGGCGTAGTTGCCTGGTATCTTTTGAAGCGTAGCGATAGCGATACCGGGGCCGGCCGGGCGGTGAGAGTGGTCAACCCGTTCGAGTTGCAAGTGTTGCTGTCGTTTGGTGCTCTGCTGGCACTGATCGGGTTTCTGGCAAAAATCGCTGTAGGTTGGGCGGGGAGCAAGGGCGTGTTCGCTCTGGCAGCGGTATCAGGCGTTGCGGACGTCGACGCGATCACGCTGTCCATGGCGCGACTGGCCCGGGGCGAACTCAGTGACGCGACGGCCAGTCAAGCTATCCTTGTTGCCGTTGCCGTAAACACCGGAGCCAAAGCCGTTCTGGCGTGGTTCATCGGAGGCGGGCGTATTGGCCGCGGAATTCTGTTCGCATCGTTCGCCGCGTTTCTGTTCGGACTGATCGGCCGCGAGGTCATGCTGACAGTGTTGCCTCAGTGGGTCAACTGATCCGGCCGGCTACCATCTGTCCGCGCGTCGCTCGCGTGGAGTTTCCTTCGGGATCACGGTGAAGAGGTAAATCGAAACGAGAGCTCCACCAAAGCAGAACACGGAAATATAAGCGTGACGAAAGAAGAGGTAGACGATGATGACGACGGCCGAGATCAGGAGACCGAAGGTATTGATCTGGCGATTGGACGACGAAAGCAAGGGTGCGAGGATCGCGAACAGGTAGACGGCGTAAGTCAGTTCTCGACGCATGATGAAGTCGAACAACACGGTGCCATCATAGACGATGGCGCGAGGCAGAAATCGGGTGACCAACCAACCGTTGTGCGCGAAGTACGGAAAGTACTGCAGGCCGCCAACCATACCGCCGAAAATGGCGAAACCGAGATAGACGTGACGGCGCCGACAGGGCTCGAGGAAGTACGTCGAGAACGGGACCCAGACCGGCCATGCCAACCACGAGAAGAACATATAAGCGAGCGAGAAAATGTCGATCCATTCCCGCGATCCCCCTTCGCCACTGGTCCACACCAGCCCTTCGGCGAGTTGCTGGAGACCAAACAGCATGGGCAAAGCTGCGATAAGTACGTAGTCCGTGCTGACCTTGGCGGCCCGACGAATTGCGACAACGCCAGCGGGGATGAGGACGGCCGCGGCGGCGTAGCTGGCCTCAGCCGAAAGCACATAACGGCAGGACTTTCCTGGCTGTTGAAGTGATGTCAAAACTCTTCAAGTCGGTTGGGCAAGCAGATGATCCAGTACACATCTCCCGCCAGGACGCCACCAGAGATATTGCCGGTCGTCCCGAGCATCCGACGGAGATGGACGTGGACCACGTCAGAGCCTGGAAGCTATCTGCAGTAGTGTTGATTTGGCTCCACACATCTCCGACGGGCGCCCGGCGGGCATCATCAGCCCCATGGAAATGATCTACATTTTGGCGACGGAATTGTTGATGCCCGCCGCCACGAATGGTTGAAACCGAAAAGTTCACCGCCAGGATTTCGAGTGCCAATGAGTTCCGGCCGCGGCATTCCCTGGCGGAAAGATTTATTGACAGCAACACCCCTTGTTCCTGCGCGGAGGCGCAGCGGGAACTGGCACATCGGTAGCCTGAGGTTTGTTCAATGCCGCACCACCGCAGCAACCTGTTTGAGCATCGGGCTTGGACTGTTGGTCATTTTTCGACGCGCTTTTGGTGAGATCGCCCGCATTGCAGCATGCTTGGCCTCCGTGGTCGGGCCGATCGGATCGGGTGTCGTTCATGGGTTAATCTCCGGGTTTCTGAAGGCTGATGGAGCGCGATCATGCTGGATCATGTCCCGCTGGGCTGACCCGCTCTATGTGGAGCGCCAGATGTTTCGCCGCGTGTCGCTAAGATTACAAATTATTTCAGGCACGCGCTGACGGCAGCTTCCGTCCCGGCGCCCCCGGGCTTGTTTGACCGCCATACGATTCATTGAATCACTGCTCTCAATTCCGGTTTTTCGAGGATCAAATTTTCTTTGTTTGGCGCCGAGGCCGCTACCGCGATCACCAGCCTGCTACTGCCGAGATGATTTCGATGTTGAGCGAGATGACCCACCTCGCGCCACTACATCTTCCGGGTAACTCGGCGGGAATGGAGGCGCTGCGGAGGACTCGGTCCAAGATCACTCA
>JANOKV010000263.1:0-11549 GCA_031419415.1 Hyphomicrobiales bacterium
CAGCGTGACATTTCGGGCGTCGGCGCCTCCGGAGCGCCATAGACATGCCGAAGCACGGCCTGCGTCACATCGCCGGACTGCACGGCGGCCGCATAGTCGCGTGATCGCTCTTCAAAGGCGGCGGCGGCCCGCTGCACGCGGCGCGGAACGCCCATGTCACCGATGCCGATTTGCCGCAACGCATCGTCCATGTCCGCGATCAGATGTTCCATGACGATCTGCCCCAACCGCTGGCCGAGGTCTGCCTCGCGTTTGAGCCGCCGCAGCACGAGGACCATGTGCAGCACGATCATCTCGAAGTGGCCTTCTATGGTGTCCGCCACGCCCAGGTCTCGATAAAAGACTTCGGCGCGCGCTTGCGCCACAATCCTCTCATAAAGCTGTCGTCCTGTACGACGCAGCCAGGCTTTTCTCTGTAGCCATCGAAACATGGGTGTCCTATGCGCGATTTCACGCTCTCGTTCAGTGGAGTGTGGGCGAATGGCCCGGCGGCGTTGCCAAGCGTGAGCGATCCCGGTAGTCGGGAGAATAAGCCGGTCGACGATTCTGACGGGCTGGTGTGATCGACGCAGGTGGCGTCTGGGGAAGGCACTTCGAGCATGAATGATTCCGTCTCGAACGTGAGGACGACGATGCCTGCGCCAGACCAGCGCCGGCTTGGTGGAAAAACCGTATTGGCGGTCTCCCTGGTCGTCGCCCTGATGGCGGGCTGCGCCGCGACCACGATCAAGCACGGCCATCATTTCAACGACACCGAAATCAATCAAATTCAACCCGGCATGAGCCAGGACGCCGTGCGCAACGCCTTAGGCTCCCCCGATACCACATCGGCGGTGCCGAGTGGCAACGCGTTTTATTACATCTCGAGCACACGCAAAGAGGTCGCTTTCTACAAGCCGGAAGAAGTCGATCGACGCGTCGTCGCCATCTATTTCAACCGCGTCGGTAGTGTCGAGCAGGTCGCTAACTACGGCATGAAAGACGGGCGCGTGTTCGACTATGTCTCGCGCGAGACGCCGGCGCACATGCGCGACCGCAATTTCATCTCGCGCTTCTTCCGTGGCGTCGGACCCAAGCAGAAAGTTTTCGACGATTCATGACGGCCGTTTCGCGCCGTCGAGCGCACCGTCCATCGCCTCCGACACCCGCGACGCGCCTTGGCTCCGTGGGGGACGCGGTCGCGCCCACCCACGGATGATTTAGCGCCAAGCCGCCAGTCAACCGAAGTTGCGCTGCCACCAGCCCTTGCGGGGCGAGGCCGCTGGGGCGCTCTCGGCCGGTTGTCGCAGAGCCGGCGGCTGTTCGACCGCTGGTGCGACCGGTGTCGTGAACCCAGGCTCTGGTCGGCTCTCAGCCATTCTTGCTTCTGGCGCGGTGTCCACAGCCGGCGTCACAGGCTCGACGGCCTCCGATACCAGGCGCGGCGCCCGCGCGATTGCGGGCGGCTTGGGGGCGTGATCGTCGATGTCGTGAGACGCGGCCGTTTCGAGGATGCGCACGGGGGCAGGCGCCGTCGCCACCGCAGGCGCGGACCACCGCCCATCATCCCCACCATGTCCGGTGGGGCGACGCGAGGGTGCTCCCTGGCCGAATTCAGCCGTCGCCTGCGTGGCCCGGCCGGTATCGAACCGCGGGTCCTCGCTCGGAGGCGGTTGCTCGGCCCCTGGACGGGACACATCGAAGCCTTGCCATTCCTCTGTACCTCCAGACTGCGGTTCTGCGCGCTCCATGGACGGGCTGCGCTCGGTCGACTGCTCACGTCCGCGACCGCGGCCACCCCGCCGACCCCGGCGGCGACCTCGGCGGGGACGATCATCGCGTTCCCCTCCCTCGGGCCCCGCTTCGGGCCGACTCGTCTCGCGTTCCGCGTCGTCGCCGACCTCGTGATCTGTCTGCGATCCGTTGCGCTCGCCAGCCCAATGGGACGTCTCGACTGGTCGGCGTTCATCACCGACGACGGTCACGTTCTCATCGGGGGATACGGTGTCTTGTCTCGGTGCGCGATCGGCGTGACGGTCGGCATCGTTGCCGCCGAACCGATCATCCCGGCGCGGCGTGGCGCTCCCGCCGGTTTCGTCGCGATCGCGGCGTCCACGCCGACGCCGACGGCGGCGACCTGAACCGCCTTCCGCGCCCTCTGCGCCCTCTGCGCCGTCACCCTCGCCTTGGCGATCCCGTCCGCCCCGTTCGCGCTCTTGCGCAGGCTCGGCGTCATCGCGCACAAAACTGCGCGATCGCCCGTTATCTCGCGACGGCACGTCGTCGACTTCGGCGACGTCCTCGTCGCTGCTCGAGCCATCCAAGCCCCAGTCCATGCTGACCGCACTGCGCAGTGCGGGCTTGACTTGAAGGAGGGGCGCCGCCGTCTTTTCGACAGCGAAGGTCGCGCCCTGCATGCGGTCCGACGCTTCGATCGCGATGGAAATGCCGTGCCGGGTTTCCATGTCATTGATGAAGGCGCGCTTGTGGTTGAGAATATAGAGCGCGACGGTCGCCGTCGTAGTCGCCACCAGCGAAGCCGGCTGCTTCATCAGATGGTCGTCGAGGCCGCGCAGCACGGCCAGCGCCACCGACTCGGTCGACCGGATGATGCCAGTGCCCTGGCAATGGGGACACTGCGTGGTCGAGCCTTCCAGCACGCCGGTGCGCAAGCGCTGGCGGGACATCTCGAGCAGTCCGAAATGTGAGATTCGGCCGATCTGGATGCGTGCCCTGTCGTGCCGCAGAGCATCTTTGATGCGCCGCTCGACCGTGCGATTGTTGCGCTTCTCCTCCATGTCGATGAAGTCGATGACAATCAGGCCGGCGAGATCGCGTAGCTTGAGCTGGCGGGCAATTTCCTCGGCCGCCTCGCAATTGGTCGCGTAGGCCGTCTCTTCGATCGAGAATTCCCGCGTCGATTTGCCGGAGTTCACGTCGATCGCGACCAGCGCTTCGGTCTGGTTGATGACCAGATAGCCACCGGAGCGCAGCGTCACGTAGGGACTGAACATGGCGTTGAGCTGACGCTCGATGCCAAAGCGGGTGAACAGGGGTTCCAAGCCGTCGTAGGACACGACGTTCTCGGCGTGACCGGGCATCAACATGCCCATGAATTCTCGAGCCTCCCGGCAGGCTTCCCCGCCCGCCACGACGACCTGATCGATCTCTTTGGAATAGAGGTCGCGGATCGATCTCTTGATCAGATTGCCTTCCTCGTAGACGAGACAGGGCGCCGTCGAGGTCAGCGTCAGCTCGCGCACGCTCTCCCACAGACGCAGGAGATATTCGTAGTCGCGCTTGATTTCCTGCTTGGTGCGGGCGGCGCCGGCCGTGCGAATGATGAGCCCCATGCCTTCCGGCACGTCGAGTTCCTCGGCAATCGCCTTGAGCCGCTTGCGATCCTGCGGCTGCGTGATTTTGCGCGAAATGCCGCCGCCGCGCCCGGTGTTGGGCATGAGCACGGTATAGCGGCCCGCGAGTGAGATGTAGGTGGTGAGGGCTGCGCCCTTGTTGCCGCGCTCCTCCTTGACGACCTGGACCAGAATGATCTGCCGCCGCTTGATGACTTCTTGAATTTTGTACTGACGCATGCGCCGGCGCGACCGCTCCGGCACTTCCTCGAGCGCGTCTTCTTCGGTGCTGACCTCCTCGAACTGCTCGGACTCACCGGCGCCGTTGTCACCCGAACCAACCTCGATCACGTCTTCGACATTGCTGCCGGCGTCGGAACCGTCGTGCACGTAGTCGTCGCGGGGCGCAGATGCTGTTGCGTAGGCTGGCGCGTCGCGCTCCGGCGTCCGGTCATCGCGATCGTCACGGATCGGTTCGTCGTAAGCCGATGCGCTGTCCGGGGCGTCTCTGTAATCGCCACTGTGCTCGGTCGACCGCGACGCGTCAGAGGCTTCGCCATCGTGGTCAATGTCGCGCGGTCCGGGTTGCTCGAGATCGTCATCGTTCGTGCGGTTGCGGCTACCGCTTCGACGTGCGCGTGAACGGGCCCGCTCGTCGGCTTCGGCTTCGGCGCGTGCTTCTTCTTCGGCCTCTTCCCGTTTCAGGATCTCGCGGTCCGCGACCGGGATCTGATAGTAGTCGGGGTGGATTTCGCTGAAAGCCAGAAAGCCGTGGCGGTTGCCGCCGTAGTCGACGAACGCCGCTTGCAGCGACGGCTCGACCCGTGTGACCTTCGCGAGGTAGATGTTTCCCCGCAACAGCTTACGCGCTGCGGATTCGTAGTCGAATTCCTCTACCCGGCCGTTGCGCAACACCACCACCCGAGTTTCCTCGGGATGGGTGGCGTCGATGAGCATCTTATTGTGTCGTTCCATGGAATATCTTCCCTGGCGCTCCACGCTGAGCAACCTGGACCGACGGATAGGCGGCCGAAGGCGGCAGCGGCGCTCGTGCGGGCGCGCTCTTTTTTCGATGTTTCAGATGGCGATAGGAGAACGGGCGCGTGCGTGAGACTGCGGCAGGCCGTGAGTATGAGCGCAATGAGAGTGCTCAGAGGCGCACGGCCGACCATCGGACCCAGAAGGCCCGTTTCCCAGTAGCGTTTGTCTCTCCGGTATCGCATGGTATTGAACGGACCTTAGTCCTTTGAAGTAGCGAGTGATATGACGGACAGCACGATACGGCTGCTGCGCCCTCCACCACCGCTGAACGATCGCCGAAACTCACGCCTCGGCCCGTTTCGCAGCCGTCTCCGCCACAGACCAGAGCCTCTGGGCTCTGCGACAGATCCAGCGTCGGTAACCACTCCAATGCGCCGCTTTCGGCAGTGGACTCGGCTTCGGGCGACTTTGCCTGATCGCGCATCCCCTGAGGGGGCGCAGATCGTCGTCCGGGCTGCCGAGCCGTCGTGCCTTCCAGATCCCCTGCGGCAATGGCCTCAGGAAGTGCCGGCGGCGAGCGCCCTGATCCACCTCCGAATCGTCACAGTGTGACGCCGCGGTGACAGACGGACGCAACGGAACGCGATATATCTCTTACGGTCTCACCTGCGACGAGGCAAGCCCATTGCTGCGTCACCAAAGACGATCGAAACCGAGAATGGTGGCTCACGGCCTAGTAAGCAGCTGTTTTCCCTAATGGATGCTTAAGCTCCGTGGAGTTTCGGAGCGCTTCGGCCGCGACGCCTGAGATTGCAGCAACACGGGAACGGATGTCAGATGTACGGCGTGCGGGCGTCTGCGGAATGCTTTCTGGCGGTGGGGTGCGTCTTGGCCCTCATGCTGCTGGCGACGCCTGCGCCGGCCCAGACACCGCGAGACGGGCCAAAAGAAGGTTGGGCGGCGACAGTCGCCCCAATCAATCCGCCGCCGCCTGCCACGCCCCCCGCCGCCGCACCACCAGCGCCATCGATCGCTTCCGGCTTCGAAGTCTCCGGCACCACCAGCCGCAGCCGCGTCCTGCTCGAGTTGACGGGCGCGCCATCCGTGTCCGTCTTTCGCCTCTCCAACCCGTGGCGGGTCGTGGCTGACGTGTCGAATGCCGAGCTGGTCCGCCCCATCGGTCCGGTCGGCAATGACGGTGGTTTGATTACCGGCCTTCGCGCTGGGTTGTTTGCACCGGGAAAATTGCGCGTCGTGATCGATACGACGGGACCGATGAGCATCGAGTCTTCCCGCATCATCGCCGCGACCGCCTCGACGCCGTCCCGGCTGGAAATCATCATCGTCCCGGGTTCGGGTTCGGGGAGTCGCGCGTCGGAAATCGCTGCGGCCGCGCAATCGCTGCCCGTCGACGCCGCAGGATCGGGGGATGCTCCGAAGGCGCGGGACGCGCGCACCAAACCCGTCGTCATCATCGATCCGGGACATGGCGGAATCGATCCGGGCGCGCGCGGCGAAGTCGGTGTCGAAAAGGACATCGTGCTCGCCGTCTCCAGCGAGGTCCGGCGCGCCCTGCTCGCGACCCGACGCTTCGACGTGGTCATGACCCGCACGAGCGATGTCTTCATACCACTCGATCAACGCGTGCAGATTTCGCGCCAGCACAATGCCGATCTGTTCCTGTCGATCCATGCCGATTCGCTCGACTCCAAGACATTGGCCAAAACCGTGCGCGGGGCCACCGTTTATACCCTCTCCGACAAAGCATCGGACGCGCGCGCCCAGGCCATGGCCGACAAGGAAAACGCGTCCGATCTGCTCGCTGGGTTGCCCATGCGGGCCGGTGAGGAGGATGAACATGTCCGCGATATCCTCGTGGACTTGATGCGGCGTGAATCGGCCAACCTGTCGGCTGATTTTCGCAACCTTCTGGTCGGCGAGATGCGGCCGCGTCTGGCGATGGCGCGTGATCCCTTTCGCTCGGCGCCCTTTCGCGTGCTGCGCCAGCCCGGCTCTCCGGCGGTTTTGATCGAACTGGGCTATATTTCCAACGCCAGCGATGAAAAGTTGATGCTGACCCAGGCTTGGCAACGCACGGTCGCCGCCTCCATCACCACCGCTATCGAGGCTTATTTTACGCGGCGGTCCTCAGCCGTTCGATAAACGTCGCCTTCGACCAAACCAAATGTCCCATCGATGCATTCACTGCGCAATTCCGGCGTGCGCGACGGCGTCCGGGCTGGTAGCCTCTCCTCGCGTGGCCCGACGCGAGACTGGCGGGCCACCGAGAACGTTTCTCGACGTCGATGGAAAGTGCCCAGGCCGCCATGGAATACTTCATCCAGCAGACCGTCAATGGCATCACCCTCGGCTCTATCTACGGGTTGATCGCGATCGGCTATACGATGGTGTTCGGCATCATCGGCATGGTGAACTTCGCGCACGGTGATGTGTTCATGGTCTCGACCTTTATAGTGCTGATCTTCTTCCTGGTCCTCACTCAGGTCGTCGGCATCGGCTCGATCGCGCTGGCGTTGTTCCTCGTCATGATCCTCGCCATGTTTTTCACGGCCCTGTGGAGTTGGGTCATCGAACGGCTGGCCTACCGACCTTTGCGCGGCTCGTTTCGGCTGGCGCCGCTGATCTCGGCGATCGGCATGTCGATCCTCATCTCCAATTTCGTCCAGCTCGTGCAGGGGCCACTGAACAAGTCGATCCCACCGCTGGTCGACGGATGTTTTTACGGTTTCGGGACACCCGCTAAGCCGTGCTTCATCGAACGCATCGTCGATCCAGCGAACACCGGACCGCAAATTCTCAACATCGCCGATAAGCAGGTGTTGATCGTCGTGCTCAACATCGTGCTGCTCGCCGTCTTCTGGTATCTCGTGCAGCATACAGCGCTTGGCCGCGCCCAGCGTGCCTGCGAACAGGACAGCAAGATGGCCTCCCTGCTCGGGATCGATGTGGATCGCACCATCGCCATCACGTTCATCATGGGCGCAGCGCTCGCGGCGGTGGCCGGCCAACTCTATGTCCTGCAATACGGCAGCGTGAACTTCTCCGACGGGTTCGTGCCGGGTGTCAAAGCCTTCACCGCCGCCGTCCTGGGCGGTATCGGGTCCCTTCCGGGAGCCGTTCTGGGCGGCTTGATGATCGGTCTCATCGAAGCGCTCTGGGCGGGCTACGTGTCGAGCGACTACAAGGACGTCGCGGCGTTCTCCATCCTCGCCATCACCTTGATCTTCCTTCCTTCCGGATTGCTCGGGCGGCCCGAGGTCGAGAAGGTCTAGAACCATGGACAAATTTCCAGCGCGCGCGCCACACACAACCGCTCCAGACGTCGGAGCGGCGTTGCGATCGGCTGCGATCTGGGCGGTATTGGCGCTGGGCATGTGTGTGCCGATCATCGCGTGGCGCACCGACGTCGACATTTCGAACTCGATCATTCTGATTGCGCGCTGGCCCTGGGTGAGCGGTATCGTGGGCGTCACTTTCTTCGCCCGGCTGTTCTTTGCCCTCGTGCCGGTTTCTCTGCCGAAGATCGACGTGGCGCCGCTCAGTCCGCAGGTCTCGCGGCGCGCGTCTCAACTCGGCATTCTGGCGCTGTTCGTGTTTCCCGCGTTCACCCTCGCGGTGGTCGGTCCGTCGGGGGCCATCAAGTGGGTCGACAACTTCGGCGTCCAGATCCTCATCTACGTCATGTTGGGCTGGGGCCTCAACATCGTCGTTGGCCTCGCCGGTCTGCTCGATCTGGGTTATGTCGCTTTCTATGCGGTGGGCGCCTACACCTACGCGCTCATCGCCACCAAAGTCATCCCCGAGACGTTTCCACTTCTGGGCCCGTGGGCATTTTGGATTTGCCTGCCCATAGCGGGCATCCTCGCCACGCTCTGGGGCATCATCCTTGGATTTCCGGTGCTGCGCCTCAGGGGCGATTATCTCGCGATCGTCACTTTGGCGTTCGGGGAAATCATCCGGCTCGTGCTGATCAATTGGGTCGAATTCTCCAACGGCTATGCCGGCATTCAAACCCCGCGCGTCACCTTCTTCGGCATTCCCTTCGCCTCCGCCACGGGTGAGCGAACGTTCTCCGATGTGTTCGGCCTACCGCACACGCCCACGATCTATCGGTCCATTTTTCTCTACTATGTCATTCTCGCGCTCGCGCTGCTCACCGCCTTCGTCACCATCCGTTTGCGCCGCCTGCCGGTCGGGCGCGCCTGGGAAGCGCTGCGCGAGGACGAGATCGCCTGCCGGTCGCTGGGCATCAACACGACCAACACCAAGCTGACTGCGTTCGCCATCGGCGCCGGCTTCGGCGGCTTTGCGGGGGCCTTTTTTGCGGCCCGACAGGGTTTCGTCGATCCCAAATCGTTCGAGTTCCTGGAGTCGGCCACGATTCTCGCCATCGTCGTGCTCGGCGGCATGGGATCTCTGGTCGGCGTCGCCATTGCGGCCGTGGTCATGGTGGGTGGCACCGAAATTCTGCGCGAGCTCGATTTCTTGAAGCGGTTCTTCGGACCGGACTTCAAACCGGATCAATACCGGATGTTGATTTTCGGCTTCGCCATCGTGCTGATGATGATCTGGAAGCCGCGCGGCCTCATCTCGGCCCGGGAGCCCACCATCGTGTTGAAGGAGCGCAAAACCGTCTCTGTCGCACACGTCCGGGAGGGGCACGGCTAATGCAGTCGACTGCCGCCTCGAGCGCGCTTCCAATCCTTCGCGTCGAACACCTGACCATGCGGTTCGGGGGTCTGATCGCCATCGACGATCTGTCGTTCGAGGCGCGGCGTGGCGAGATCACCGCACTCATCGGTCCCAACGGCGCGGGCAAGACGACGGTCTTCAATTGCATTACCGGGTTCTACAAGCCGACCAGCGGCCGCATGGTGCTCGATGCCGGCGCATGTGCGCGTCCCGAAGCGGTCGAAACGCTCACGCGCTCGGGCGCGCGTCACAGCCGGGACGGCCTCTATCTGCTGGAGCGCATGCCCGACTTCCAGATCGCCGCCCAGGCGCGCGTCGCCCGGACCTTCCAGAACATTCGCCTGTTCTCCGGTATGACCGTGCTCGAGAACCTGATCGTCGCCCAGCACAACGCTTTGATGACGGCGTCGGGCTGGACGGTGATGGGGCTCTTCGGCTCCCGCCACTTCCGCGATCGCGAAGCGCAAGCCGTCGCATTGGCCCGCAGTTGGCTCGAGCGCATCGGCCTCGTCGACCGTGCCGACGATGCGGCCGGCGAGTTGCCTTATGGTGCGCAACGACGCCTCGAGATCGCTCGCGCCATGTGTACCGAACCCGTCCTGCTGTGCCTCGATGAGCCGGCGGCCGGTTTGAACCCGCGCGAGTCGGCCGAACTCAACATCCTGCTGCGCTCCATTCAACGGGAGCAGGCGACATCGATTTTGCTGATCGAGCATGACATGTCCGTCGTCATGGAAATCTCCGATCACGTCGTCGTTCTCGAATACGGCGCCAAGATCTCGGACGGCACGCCGGATCATGTGCGCAACGATCCCAAGGTCGTCGCGGCCTATCTGGGTGTCGAGGACGACGAAGTGGCGGATGTGGGCGCGGCCGTCGGAATTCCTCTATGAGCGAGCCTCTTCTCGAGATCCGTGGCGTCGAGACGTTCTACGGCAATATCCAGGCCTTGCGTGGCATCGACATCGAGGTCCACAAGGGCGAGATCGTGACGTTGATCGGTGCCAATGGCGCGGGTAAATCCACGCTCATGATGACGATCTTTGGCAATCCCCACGCTCGCAGCGGCAGCATTCACTATGCCGGCCAGGACATCACGCATCTGGCCACGCACGAGATCGCGCGCCTGCGCATCGCTCAATCTCCCGAAGGCCGGCGCATCTTTCCGCGCATGACTGTCCGCGAAAACCTGCAAATGGGCGCCGGGCTCGACGACCTCGCCCACTTCGCGGAAGACCTCGAGCGCGTGACTACTCTCTTTCCGCGCCTGAAAGAGCGCCTCGATCAGCGCGGCGGCACGCTGTCTGGCGGCGAGCAACAGATGCTGGCCATCGCCCGCGCGCTCATGAGCCGCCCCCAGCTCCTGCTTTTGGACGAACCGTCCCTGGGGCTCGCACCGTTGATCGTCAAACAGATCTTCTCCGTCATTGCCGATCTGAACAAGCGAGACGGTGTGACGGTCTTCCTCGTCGAGCAGAACGCTTTTCACGCACTGCGCCTTGCGCACCGCGGCTACGTCATGGTCAACGGCCGTATCACCCTGACGGGCACCGGCACCGACCTTCTGAAGGCCCCCGAGGTGCGGGCGGCCTACCTCGAAGGCGGGCGGCATTAATGACGCCGGGCATTGCAAGTTGCACCTCAGCCGGCCAGACACTTACATTCTCTCTTTTGCAGCAAGGCGTTACAACTTTCGAGCAAGGAGCCGCCGTTGAATTTACTCGGCCTATCGTGTGTTTCTCACGACGCCGGCGTCGCGCTGCTCGAAAACGGCGTGCCGACGCTGGTGCTCGAGGAAGAGCGCCTCAACCGCCAGAAGCACACCAAGGCGTTTCCCGAACAGTCGTTGGCGATGGTTTTCGGCGAGCAGGGCCGGACCCTCGCGGACTTTGATGCGATAACGATTCCCTGGGACGTTCGTGCGCTCCGCCGCACCTATCTCGGCCTCTTCCTGCGCGGGCTACCCAGCAGTGTTCACCTGATGCGGGATGCGGCCAATACCATGCAGCAGCCCGATCGCATGCTCTGGCAGACGCAGCGCATTCGCTGGGGCCTCAGCCGGCAACTCGGCGCCTGGCGGCTGCCTCCCCTCGTCAATGTCGCGCATCACGATGCGCATGCCGCCCTCTACTTCGTCTCCCCGTTCGATGAAGCGAGCGTCCTCGTCATGGACGGTTATGGCGACGTGTCGTCGAGCTCGGCCTATACGGGCAAGGGCAATCGGCTCGAACGCCTCTGGCGCAACGACCTTCTGGAGTCGGTCGGGGCTCTCTACACCTTGACGACGCGCTATCTGGGCTTCGAGGAATTCGAAGAGGGCACCGTCATGGCGCTCGCGGCCTGTGGTGGCGCCACTTATGACGCTAGGTTCAGCGACCTCATCACGCTGCGTGAGGATGGGCAATATGCCCTCGACTGGAGTTATCTGAGCTTCGACCGTTACGGCATGATCAAGCCCTTCACGCCGAAGTTCTACGAAACCTTCGGCCCCGCCCGTCGCAAGGGTGAGCCATTGACGGACCG
>JANOKV010000264.1:0-2679 GCA_031419415.1 Hyphomicrobiales bacterium
CTTCGATCCATCCAATCCACCAGGAGCCGTCGCGTTTAACAACGGCGGTGAATTCCGAGGCGGGCAGAGTTTGGGTCGGCTGATGGCTGGTCAAGATCAATATTCCTCGCTGACAGGTAGAGACTAAATCCAATTCACCCCCGCGCCAACGCCATATCGTCGCGATGGATCAGTTCGGCGCGGCCGGCGTGACCGAGGAGGGCTTCGATCTCACTGCTCTTTTTGCCGATGATCAGCTCCGCATCGGCGCGGGCGTAGGCGATGAGGCCGCGACCCAGCTCGCGACCGTCGGCGCTGCGAATGACGACGGCGTCGCCGCGATCGAATGTCCCCTCGAGGCGGCGCACGCCGGCGGGCAGCAGACTCTTGCCCGACAGCAGCGCCTTCTCCGCGCCGGCATCGATGGTGACGTGGCCCGCGGGTTCGAGCTGGCCGGCGATCCAGCGTTTGCGCGCGGCCACGGGATCGGACGAGGCCAGGAACCAGGTGCACCGCGCGCCCGCGCCGATGGCGGCCAAGGGGTGCAGCGTCTCGCCTGTCGTGATCACCATGCTGGTGCCGCCGCCCATGGCGATTTTCGCCGCCTCGATCTTGGTGCGCATGCCGCCCTTCGACAGCTCCGAGGCCGAATCGCCAGCCATCGCCTCGATCTCGGCCGTGATGGCGCGCACTTCGGGGATGTGGCGCGCAGTCGGATCAATCGCTGGCGGGGCCGTGTAAAGGCCATCGATGTCCGACAGCAGCACCAGCACATCGGCGCTCATCATGGAGGCGACGCGGGCCGACAGACGGTCGTTGTCGCCGTAACGGATTTCGGCGGTCGCCACCGTGTCGTTCTCGTTGACGACGGGAATGGCTTTGTGAGCGAGCAAGGTATCCATGGTGCGACGCGCGTTCAGATAGCGGCGCCGCTCCTCGGTATCGCCCAGCGTCAACAGGACTTGGGCGACGACGCGGTCGCGTCCGCGAAAAATATCCTGATAGGCGGACGCCAGACTGATCTGGCCGACGGCGGCGGCGGCTTGGCTCTGTTCGAGCTCGAGAGACCCGCGCGGCAGGCCCAGCACATGCCGCCCGAGCGCAATGGCGCCCGACGAAACCAGAATGACTTCTTTGCCGGCGGCGGTCAGTTCAGCAACGTCGTCGGCCAGCGATTCGAGCCAGGCCGCTTTCAACTGGCCGCTGGCGCGATCAATCAGCAACGCCGAGCCGATTTTCACGACGATACGGCGGGCGGTGGTCCACTCGGGGCGACCCGTTCCGGTTGCCGGGCTGGGTGAAAGCGGGTTCGACATCGGGTCCAACGTCATTCCGTTCGAGGCAGCGGCAACATTCGGTTCAGTGCGGCAGGATCGATTTCACGGTGTCCACGCCACCTCTTCCTTCTCGCCCTCGCGCAGTGCGGTGTTGGCGCGGGCGATTTCTTTGCCCAGCGCCAACAGGGCTTCGCGCATGCCCTGGCCGGACACGGCCGAGATGATCAGCGGCTTCTTACGTGTGACCTTCTGCAAGCGCGCGGCTTTTTCGGTGGCCTCTTCGGCGGTCATGGCATCGCACTTGGTGAGGGCCACGATCTCTTTCTTGGCGGCGAGCTCCGGCGAGTAGGCTTTCAGCTCGGCGCGCACGGTCTTGTAGGCGGCGGCCACGTCCTGTTCGATCTCGGTGCCGTCGACGAGGTGGAGCAGAACTTTGCACCTCTCGACATGGCCGAGAAAACGGGTGCCGAGCCCAGCGCCTTCGCTGGCGCCCTCGATGAGGCCGGGGATATCGGCCAACACGAAGTCGACATCACCGGCGCGCACGACGCCGAGGTTGGGGTGCAGCGTCGTGAAACGATAGGCCGCGATCTTGGGTTTGGCCTCGCTGACGGCGGCCAGGAATGTCGATTTTCCGGCATTGGGCAAGCCGATCAAGCCGGCATCGGCGATCAGCTTCAAGTGCAGCCAGATCGTCATTTCCTCGCCAGGCAGGCCCGGATTGGCGTGGCGCGGGGCGCGATTGACCGGCCCTTTGAAGTGGGTGTTGCCAAAGCCGCCGTTGCCACCTTTGGACAGGCGAATGCGGTTGCCCGGATTGAACATCTCGGCCAGCACCGTCTCTTGGTCTTCCGCGAGAATGAGCGTGCCCGGCGGCACCTTGATGGTCACATCCTCGCCGTTGGCCCCGTGCCGATCGCGCCCCATGCCGGGCCGTCCGTTCCCGGCGGTGAAATGCTGCTGGTAGCGGTAGTCGATCAGCGTGTTGAGATTATCGACGCATTCGATCCAGACGTCACCGCCCTTGCCGCCGTCCCCACCGTTGGGACCACCGTACTCGATGTACTTTTCACGCCGGAACGAGACGCAGCCGTTGCCGCCGTCACCCGAGCGCACATAAATTTTAGCCTGATCGAGAAATCTCATCGCGCGTCAATCCAGTTCATCCCGCACCCCTGACCCGTTCGATCAGGGCGCTCCAACGGCTCTGCTTGGCCTCGAGCGGCGCCAATTCGATCAACGCTTCGGCCCGTTCACGTGTGAGTTCGAGTAAATCAGCCGCAACGTCGTGGCCGCGCGCAGCACTCCAGATGCGGCCGCGTCCCGTCGGCATGAAGCCGAGTTTGGCGAGCACGCGCTCCGATGCCGGGTTGTCCAGAAAATGCGACGACGTGAAGAGCGCCAGCCGCCCCACGTCGAAGCC